>CAZVOQ010000066.1:0-8370 GCA_964628475.1 uncultured Oscillospiraceae bacterium
TGTTTTTTTACAAAATAGTCTATATAATGTTATATCCTTGTAACTATTCCAACGCATTTAACACATTTTGCATATCATCTGGCAGTAAAGATATTACAGTTTTTGTTATATCTGTATTTACTAAAGTAAAAGTTAATTCTTTACAATGCAAAGAATGCCTATTAATTAAATCACTTTTTTTGCCATACATATCATCGCCAATTAAAGAATGATTAATATAGCTAAAATGTACTCTTATCTGATGAGTTCTTCCTGTGTGAAGCTTTATTTTTAAATATGAATATTTCTGATTTTTTTTAATAACTTCATATTCAGTTTTTGCATACTGCCCAAATTCGCTAACGCATCTAGTTATTATTGATTCGCCCTCTCTTGCTATTTTTTCTTCTATAACGCCTGTATCTTCTTTTATACAACCATTAACAATAGCATGATAAGATTTTTCCACTTTATTTTTAAACCAAGCAGCCGAGTATGCATCTTTTGCTATTAAAACAAGGCCTGATGTGTTTTTATCTAGTCTATTAATAATTCTAGGAGTTCTATTTTCACCTTTTTTATTATAATATCCTACAAAAGCATTAGCTAAAGTTCCTTTTGGATGATTTAAGGAAGGGTGTATAGGCATATCATATGGCTTATTAATAACTATGCAATGTTCATCTTCATAAACTATATCAATCAAAATATCTTCTGCAATAACATTTGTTTTATTTTGCTCTTTAACATTTAATAGAATTTTAACTTCTTCATTTTCTTTTAATATATAATCAGTATTTCTTTTTATATTATCAACTAAAATTCCATTTTCAATAAATTTCATTCTTTTTATATGAGCTAAAGTTATCCCTTTTTCTCTTAAGAAAATATTAAGACGAGTATTTTCTTTATCTTTAGTAACTGTATAATTTAGATACATTTTTTCTCTTTCTAAAATTTTATTTGTAAAATAGGTTTATTTATAGTATAATACTAAGGCAAGAAAATTAAATTAGCATTCTAGCTTAAGTATTTTAAAACTATTTTATTTTAACATATTTAGCATATATCTTGCAAGAAATGTATAATTAATGCGAGTAAAACATACGGCGGCGTAATCTTTTTAAGATTATGAGGAAAGTCCGGGCTTTACAGGACAAGGATAGCTGATAACGTCAGCCGAGGGCGACCTTAGAGATAGTGCAACAGAAATAAACCGCCTAATTTATTAGGTAAGGATGGAAAGGCGAGGTAAGAGCTCACCAGCACACTAGAGACAGTGTGGCTATGTAAACCTTATCCAAAGCAACACCCGACAGTAGAGCATATGCGTCCTGCAGCTCTCAGGAGGTGGCATGAGCTATATAGCAATATATAGCCTAGATAGATCGTCGTTTAATACAGAACCCGGCTTATGGTTTACTCGTTTAATTTAATTAAAACAAATATTAAATCCACACTATATAAATAGTGTGGATTTTTATTTTTAATATAAATCTATTTTTATTGTTGATGAAATCCTTTTCCAAAAATTTCACTTGAATTAGATGCTAGAAAAAATGCTCCTGGATCTTTATCTTTTAAGTATCTACGCAGTAAAACTGCTTGGTGCGGTGTTAACACAGATAAAACCACCCATCTATCCTCATGAGTATAAGCTCCTTCTGCCTTCCAAGTTGTAGCGCCTCTTTTAAGCTTATTAATAATAAACTCACATGCTATATCTGGATTTTTTGTAACTATATTTAGCATTTTTCGGCGATTAATTGAATGAATAACATTATCAACTAACGCAGCTTTTAAAAATAATCCAAGTAAAGAAAGTAAAGCCGTTTCTATATCAAAAAGGAAAAAAGAAAATAAAACTATCGATAAGTTGCTTATAAGTTGCCCTGTTCCAACGTCCATTCCAGCTTTAACTTTTATAATCATAGCCACAACATCAGTTCCGCCAGAAGATGCATTAAGATTAAAAGTTATTGCACCAGCAACAGCTGAAATAAGTATAGAAAAAATTAATTCTAATAATTTATTATCTGTCAATGTTGTTTCCATTGGTACTAGCCAAACTAACCATTGGTAAAAAACGATGTATAGTATAGATGAATAAATTGTTTTTATTCCAAAATTTTTATTTAATGCAATAAATCCTAAGAGCAAAAATGCTGTATTTAATATATTATTATATACGCTTATGCTTACAGAGGGGAAAATATTATTTAAAATCAATGAAATTCCCGCTGCACCACCCATTGTAAATCGGTTTGGGAAAACAAAAAAATGAACTCCAATAGCAAATAATGCAGCACCCACAGCCAAGAGCGAATACTCTTTTATTACTTGTTTTAGTTTTATGTCTTTTGCCATATCAAGATAACTCCTTAAATTTAAAGCAACTACTTTTTATGTATTTAGATTTTGAATTGTCTTCAATATATCACTGAATTTATATAAAGTCAAGAAGATTTAATAAGACTTATTTCAAGAAGATTTTTTTAATAAATTCATATTCAACTATATTTTAAAACCAAGCTGATTTTTATGCTTTTTTGTAATATTATTTCTTTATAAATATTATTAAAAAACAAAATTATACATTATACTTAAATTTTTAAATTTCTATCTATTTTAAATTTAAATATTTTTTTTAATATCTTTTGGGATTTTTCTTTGATTTCTTTTGTGTATTTTGCACTAAGAAAGTCTGTTTTTTATATTGATTTTCAAGTAATATACATTTTATTTGAAATCTATTGACTATTGATATATATTGATGATATTATGGTTTTTAACAAATCTAACACAATTAATATTTTTTGTTTTAGACTAAAAATTTGGAGGAAAACTTATGAAAAGACTATTATCAATTTTACTAGCTTCTGCTATGCTTTTTTCATTAACTGCATGCTCAAGCGAATCTGAAAGCTCTCAAACAACTGAAACTGAAACTTCAACAGATAGCACATTCGTTATCGGTGGTATGGGGCCTCTTACTGGCGCTGCTGCCGCTTATGGTATTTCTGTAAAGCAAGGTGCTGAAATAGCTATTGAAGAAATCAATGCTGCTGGTGGCGTTGTTGTAGGTGATACAACATACACACTTGAATTAAACTTTGCAGATGATGAAGCTAGCGAAGAAACTGCTATAACAGCCTACAACACATTAATGGATGATGGCATAAATGTTTTAATGGGCACTGTAACTAGTGGTGCAGGTCTTGCTATTATTTCTCAATCATATCAAGATGGCATCCTTCAGCTTACTCCTTCTGGCTCTGCTATAGGATTAACTGAGTATGATAACTCATTTAGACTATGCTTTACTGATCCACTTCAAGGACAAATGATGGCTGAATACATTGTTTCTGATTTAGGATTAACTAATGTTGCTGTTATCTACAATAATGCTGATGAGTATTCATCAGGCATGAAAGATGCATTCGTTGAAAAAGTTGGCGAACTTGGTGGAACTGTTGTTGCCCAAGAAGCTTTCAACACAGGCGATGTTGATTTTTCAACTCAATTAACAACAATTAAAGGCACTAACGCACAAGCTATCTTCGTTCCTGCATACTATGGCGATGCTTCTTACATCACACAACAAGCTAGCGATAATGGAATAGAGCTTCCTTTCTTTGGTGGAGATGGCTGGGATGGTATATTATCTCAAGTTACAGACGCTAGCACTGTTGAGGGTGCTGTTTTCCTTAGCCCATTCCTAGCTACAGATCCTAATGTAGCCGATTTTGTTTCAACATACGAAACTAAATATTCTGCAACTCCTGACCAATTTGCAGCTGATGGATACGACTGCGTGTATGTATTTAAAGCAGCTATGGAGCAAGCTGGTTCAATTGAAAGTGCTGATTTAATTTCAGCTATGACTGAAATTTCAATCTCTGGATTAACTGGTGATATTTCATTTAGTGCAAACGGCGAGCCAACAAAAGGTGCTAAATTTATCGAAATCGTTGATGGAGAATACACATCTAAACAATAGTATAAAAAATATTTCACTTAAATATTTTAATAATGTTAGGCAGGATATTTTTCTTGTCTAACATATTGTTTTTTATAAAATAGTTTAATAGTTTTCTCCATTTATTAAAATTCACTTAGTTTAAAGAAAGGGATATACATAAATGATAAATTTTTTAGAGCAATTAATTAATGGACTTCGCACAGGAAGTATCTATGCGCTTATATCTTTAGGCTATACTATGGTTTACGGTATTGCAAAAATGATAAATTTTGCCCATGGCGATATCATAATGGTTGGCGCTTATACAATATATATAACAGTGGCACTTTTAAAGTTGCCTATTCCTTTGGCAGTAATTTTAACTATGGCTTTTTGTGCAACTTTGGGTGTTCTTATTGAAAGAGTTGCTTATAAGCCACTTAGAAACGCTCCCCCACTTGCTGTTTTAATAACTGCAATTGGAGTTAGCTTCTTTTTGCAAAGCGCTGCCCTTTTAATTTTTAATGCAACTCCCATACCATTTCAATCTATTATTGATTTTCCTAGCATAACATTTTTAGGTATTACTATTTCTGGGATAACAATAGTAACTTTGGTAGTCACTGTTATTTGCATGGTTTCTCTTACTTTATTTGTGCATAAAACAAAAGCTGGCAGTGCTATGCGAGCAGTTTCTGAGGATAAAGGTGCTGCTCAGTTAGTTGGTATTAATGTTAATCGCACTATATCTATGACATTTGCAATAGGTTCTTTTTTAGCTTCTGTTGCCGGTATTTTATATATATCTCAATATCAAACACTACGCCCAACTATGGGAGCATTACCTGGCATTAAAGCCTTTGTAGCTGCTGTTTTAGGTGGGATTGGAAGTATTCCTGGTGCAATGATTGGGGGAATTATCCTTGGGATAGTTGAAAGTTTATCAAAAGCTTATATATCAACTGAGCTTTCAGATGCAATTGTTTTTGGAATTCTTGTTGTAGTTTTACTTGTTCGTCCATCTGGATTAATGGGCAAAAAATCTAATGAGAAAGTGTAGGTATATAAAATGAGCAAATTAAAACTAACAAGAAAAAAAAGGCTTACAATAAATATTTTTATTGCTATTATATTTTATATAGCTATTTTCATTCTTATTTCAGGTGGATTTTTAAACAGACAATTCACCTCGCTTATAATTCCAATTGGAATAAATATTATTCTTGCCGTATCACTAAATTTAGTAACTGGATTTTTAGGCGAGTTATCTTTAGGCCATGCAGGATTTATGTCGATAGGTGCATATACAGGCGCATTAATAACCTTAAATATGGATGCTCCTAGCTACATTGAGTTTCCTCTTGCTATAATAACTGCAGGTGCAATGGCTGCTTTTGTTGGATTTATTATAGGCATGCCTGTTTTAAGGCTAAACGGCGACTATTTAGCAATCGTAACGCTGGGATTTGGCGAAATTATTAAATCTATTATAAATTCCCTTGAAATAACTAATGGAGCAAAAGGACTATCAAAAATCCCTTTATATTCAACATATCAAAACTTTACAACAGTTTTTATATTTGTTATTTTAACAATTCTAATAATATCAAACATTATATCTTCAAGGCATGGCAGGGCAATTACTTCTATAAGAGATAACTCAATTGCAGCTTCTTCTATTGGAATCAATGTGAGTAAATATAAAATAATGGCATTCGTTGTTTCTGCTTTTTTCGCTGGCATTGCAGGAGTTTTATACGCACATAATGTTGGTATAATAAAGCCTACAACATTTGATTATAATAAATCTATTGAAATATTAGTATTTGTAGTTTTAGGTGGTATGGGAAGTATTAAAGGCTCTATTATAGCCGCTATATTACTAACTGTGTTGCCTGAACTTCTACGTGATGCTGCCGATTTTAGAATGTTATTTTATGCAATTATTCTAATTGCCTTAATGCTGTTTAATCAAGCTGGCATAAAAGAAAAACTTTTTGAACAACCTTTCTTTCAAAAAATCTTCAAAAAGAAAAAGGATGGTGAAGTATAATGGCGCTTCTTGAAGTTAAAAATTTGGGCATATCTTTTGGTGGTCTTCGTGCTGTTGATGAATTTGAAATTTCTATTGAAAAAGGAAAACTTCAAGGGCTAATCGGCCCAAACGGTGCAGGTAAAACAACTGTTTTTAATATGCTTACAGGCGTTTACAAACCAACAAATGGCGAAATATTACTTGATGGAGTTAATATAGCTGGTAAATTGCCTGCTGATGTTTGCAAAAGTGGAATGTCGAGAACATTTCAAAATATAAGATTATTTAATGAAATGACAGTGTTAGATAATGTTAAAACAGCACTTCATAACCAAATTAAATACACTCTATTAGAAGGTGCTTTTCGCCTGCCATCTTATTTTAAAAAAGAAAAAGAAATGACAAGTAAGGCTATGAGTATTCTAAAAGTTTTTGGTATGGAAAAATACGCTAGTTATTTAGCTGGTAATTTATCTTATGGTATGCAAAGAAAACTTGAAATTGCTCGTGCCCTTGCCACAAATCCTAAAATAATACTATTAGATGAACCAGCAGCGGGAATGAACCCAACCGAAACGAGCGAGCTTATGGATATGATAAAATTTATTTGTAAAGAATATGATTTAGCAATTTTATTAATTGAACATGATATGAATCTAGTTTTGGGTGTGTGTGAATACCTAACCGTTTTAAACTATGGAAAAATCTTAGCTCAAGGAAAACCTTTAGATGTTATAAACAATCCTGAGGTTATCGCGGCTTACATAGGAGAATAGGAGGAATTATACTATGCTTAAAGTTGAAAATTTAAATGTGTATTACGGAAAAATACACGCTATAAAAGATGTTTCACTCGAAGTAAAAGAAGGAGAAATTGTTTCTTTAATCGGTGCAAATGGTGCTGGAAAAACTACTACTCTACAAACTATTTCAGGCCTACTTAAGCCTAAGAGTGGCAGTATTGAATTTTTAGATAATAATCTACTTAAAACACAGGCACATAAAATTTTACAGCTTGGTGTCGCTCAAGTTCCTGAGGGACGTAGAGTTTTTTCTAATCTAACTGTTTTTGAAAATTTACAAATGGGAGCATACACTATTAAAGATAGCGCCCAAAATATAAAAATGGATAGACGAAAAGTATATGAAAGATTTCCAAGACTTCGTGAAAGATCAAGGCAGTTAGCTGGAACATTATCAGGTGGCGAACAGCAAATGCTTGCTATGGGCAGAGCATTAATGTCTCGCCCTAAAATACTAATTTTAGATGAGCCGTCAATGGGGCTTGCCCCACTTCTTGTTAAAGAAATATTTGAAATAATTAAGGCTGTTAATAAAACAGGGGTAACTGTTTTATTAGTTGAACAAAATGCTAAAATGGCATTATCTATTTCTGATAGAGCTTATGTTCTCGAAACAGGTAAGATAGTTAAAGAGGGTAACGCTCAAGAACTTTTAGAAGATGATGCAATTAAAAAAGCTTATCTTGGCGCATAAAAAAATCTGTGATAAATTTAAATTTATCACAGATTTTTTATTTAATATTTCATTGACGATTGGCAGATTATTATGCTACAATATATTCATTATCAAACATTTTGTTTTTTATTATTTTGCCATTAACTAAAAATGTTACGGAGGTATCACTTTATGGATAGACGCCAACAAAAAACAAGAAATGCCATTTTTAAAGCATTTAGCGAATTGCTTGAAAACAGACGTTATAACAGTATCACAGTGCAAGAAATTATTGATAAGGCAGATATCGGCAGAAGTACATTTTATGCACATTTTGAAACAAAAGATGAACTACTAAAATCTATGTGCACAAATATTTTCACACATGTTTTTTTAGAGGATATGCCAATAGAAAACCCTTTAGATTATGATAATGATGAGCTTCAATTTTTGCAAGCTAAAATATCGCATATTTTATATCACCTTAAAACAAGCGAAGTTAACATACGTGGGATATTAAGTAGTGAAAGTGAAGAAATCTTTATGAGATATTTTAAAGACTATTTATTTGAACTTTTTTCAAATCACATAAACATAAAAACTTCTGATGTTCCAATAGATTTTCTTACAAACCATCTAATTGATAGTTTTGCATCTACAATAAAATGGTGGATAACTAAAAAACCTACCTATTCTCCTGAATCTATAGCAAAATTTTATATTAGTGTAATTAAAATTTAATAAAAAAAGGAATGGCAAAAGTCATTCCTTTTTTCTTTGTTTATGTATAAATTAACCCAATTTTATAACTATTATTCATGAGTATGATCGTGTTCATGGCAATGACAATGTCCACAATCGTGCTTTACATCTGCTGGGTGCACATGTATATGAGCGTGAGCGGCAATATGCCCGTTCACTGGTCTGTTATGACCAT
>CAZVOQ010000067.1:0-8228 GCA_964628475.1 uncultured Oscillospiraceae bacterium
TATGTATTCATTTAAAAAATCATATGCCTCATGTTCTTGTTTATTTTGAGCTGTGTGATAATCATCATTTTGTGTATAAAAATTAATTACACCCTCACTTGAAAAATCAGTTAGCACTGTTATTATACTATTATTAAAACTAATTAATGTTAGGATTGCTATTACAAAAAAGATTATTTTTTTTGATTTTTCTTTATTAGCAATATACAAATTCACTTCACTTGCAGCAATATATCCCACAAAAGGAAGTGCTGTAAATATAAAGTAAACCTGACTTGTTCCAACTATAAAAAACGTATAATATGCTGCTGTTCCAACTAAAAATATAAATGTTGCTAAAACTGTATCATATGGCATATCATATTTTCTAAAGATGCATTTTATTAATTTTATAAAAGATATTAATAATGGTATTATTGCAAATGTAAATGTTAAAACTAATGATGGCACTAATAAAATTATTCTAGCTATTAAATTTTCCCCTAAATATTCATAAGCATTATTAAAACTACTTGTTCTAACTGCCGATTTTAAAAAGGTGTCCCAAAATCCGTCTGTAAAATAACCACTAGTACCGCTTACAAATAAAACCATATACAAAACCAAAAACACAGGTAGTGCTAATGCTAAAAAGGCAGCTACACTGCTATTTATTTTTTTACTACTTATAAATTTTATTATAAATGAACATACCAAGGCAACAAGGAAAACTATTGTATACGGTCCCTTAGTTCCAGTTAATAAAACAACTAAATTTAATCCATATAAAATATTAATTAAAACATCTTTATTTTTAGCCTTTTCGTTTTCAAATAATGAGCAAACTATAAAAAATAAAACAATAACTACAACCATAGCTAGCCCTGTTGCATTTATATTGCTTGAAATTTGAAAAGATAAATCAGTGTAATGATGTGAAAAAGAAAATCCCACATAGGTTGCAATAGATAAAATTAAAACAAACACTTCGTTTTTTATTGCTTTTTTTATTAGCGAATAGATGCTTACAGCTAATAATAATGGCATAAAAAACACTTGGTATTGTATTAGATAAATCCAGCCACTTGCACCTGTTATTATTTTTGCTATACCTAAATATAATGTATTAAAAAAATGATATGTAAATTGAACACCTGTAACTCTTATATCATCAAATGGAATTTTTGATGATAGCTGATTTATATTGCCAATTTGCCATGTGTAATCAGCATATGTAATATCAAGAGCACTTGGCATATTAAAATTTAATGTAAATAATGTTATATAAACGCAAAATGTTAAAAACACAATAAAACTTGAATTTTCATTTATTGTATTTTTTATTAAATTAAAATCGATTTTAATTTTTTTGTAATTTAAAATTATTGCAACTATACTTATTATTGGATTTATATATAATATCAAATTCATTTGATTTAAAAAATATAGTCCAAAATACTCAATAAATAAAATTGAAATACCTACTAAAAAAGCTAAAACAAATCTTATTGAATTTAAAATTTTAACAGGCTTTAATATATTAATTACAACACAACCTGGAATAAATGTATGGAATATCAAAAAGAATAAAAAACTAAATCCATTATATGTTATAAGTGTAAAAATTGTTGGGACTAATATTAAGATAACACATAGAGTATTAATGATAGTGTTAATATTTATTTTTGTTTTCATTATATCCTCATATTAAATAATTAAAAAGCATAGCTCGTGCTACACTTTTTAATTGCTACTTCTTTTAAAATTTTATTATAGAATTCTCATTAATTCATTTAATTCTTTTCTTGGTGGAGCTGATTTCCCATCATTTTCAAAATATCCATAAGTTATGATAGCTGCCACTGCTTCATTTTCTGGAAGATTAACTATTTTTGCAATTTTTTCATCATCAATAACTCCAAAAATACAAGTTCCAACGCCTTTTTCATAAGCTGCAAGACAGAATGTTTGGCAAGCAATTCCAGCATCAAAAACTTCCCATTTTGGTACATTTTCGCCATCGGTATCTTCAACTTTACCTTCTAAAACGCCACTTTCGCCTTTAACATAACTTAAAACTAAAATCCCTTTAGCTCTATCAATTGCTTTTTTATTATAAACATGACCTCTAACGCCATTTTCAGCAATTTCTTTTAATAGTGATTCATTAGTTACAAAATTATATCTTGCTGTTTGAGTGTTTGCCCAAGATGGAGCAAATTTTGCAATATCAATAATTTCTTTTAAAACCTCACTTGATACCACTTCGTCTGTGTACCTTCTTACACTTCTTCTTGTTGTTAATAATTCAATTGCATTCATAATTTAAAGCCTTACCTTTCTGTTTTGCGATTATTAAAATCACTTAAATTGCTTTTTTATTTTGCTTTTCTTCTTATAATAGACAGCCTTGGTATCTCCAAATCTGTATTAAAGCTAAAATTCATCATAGAATGAGGCGTTGAAGATATTTCTTCGCCTTTTTCATCAAATAATTTTTGTGGAGTAAATAAAATATTCTCGCCATTTGGCATAAGAATTTCAATTTCATCTCCAATTTCAAATTTTCCTCTTTGCTGTGCGAATAATGTTCCATTCTCAGTTTTTAAAACAACGCCTAGCAAATCATATTCTCTTATATAGCTTGAAGTATCTGTTGTTTGAGTTGCATTTTCTGAGCCAAAATAAAAGCCTGTTGAATAGTTTCTATGGCTTGTTTTTGTTAATTCTTCTAGCACTTCATTTGGACACACAAAATTTTGTGGATTTTCAAGGTATGCATCTAAAGCTTTTCTATAAGCTGATGTTACCGAGGCAACATAATAAAAGCTTTTTGCCCTTCCTTCTATTTTTAAGCTAGTAATGCCTGCTTTACATAATAAATCAACATATGGCGCCATGCATAAATCATCTGCATTCATTATATAAGCTGAACCATCTTCATCTTCGCCGATATCAAAATATTTATTTGGCCTTTTCTTTTCGCTTAAAGTCCATTCCCATCTACAAGGCTGTGCACATTCGCCTTTATTAGCATCTCTTCCTGTTAAGTAGTGAGATAGTAGGCATCTGCCTGAAAACGACATACACATTGCACCATGCACAAAGCACTCAATATCTAAATCTTCTGGAGTGTTTTCTCTTATAGTTAAAATATCTTCAAAAGATAATTCTCTAGCTAAAACCACCCTTTTTGCTCCTAATTTATATGCCATATTAGCTGCTGTATAATTCACAATGCCAACTTGAGTTGAAAAGTGTACTTCTAAATCTTTTGCAACTTCTTTGACCATTGATAAAACACCTAAATCTGCAACTATAACGGCATGTATACCAATATCAGCAACTTTTTTTATAAATTCAGGCATTTTTTTTACATCATCATTTGTTGGCACTGTATTTAAAGTTAAATAAACTTTTTTTCCAAAACTATTTGCCATATCAACTGCTTTTTTTAAATCTTCCAAGCTAAAGTTTTTTGAAGAAGCTCTCATTCCAAATTCTTCAGCTCCAAGATAAACAGCATCTGCGCCATAATTAAAGGCATATTCTAATCTTTCAATATCACCAGCTGGTGATAATATTTCTGGTTTTTTATTCATAATTTTATAATCCTGCATTTACACTAAGAGCTGTTTGCCAGTTTATGCTGTGTTCTGTAGCTGTCTTAGAGTAGTAATATTTCCCTGTTAAATCTGTTAAGAAGAAGTAATATTCTTCAAAATCTTCTGCCGGCCAAAGAGTATTCATTATTGCATCAATACCCGGATTTGAAATCGGGCTTGGTGGCAAGCCTTCAATTTTATATGTGTCGTATGCATCCATCATCCCAGCTGGAACACTGCTTACATCGCCATAATACGGAACAATATAATCGTAAACATAGTTTCCTGGCTCATTAATATAGCTACACACATTGCATTCTAATCTTGTAACAACATTGTTTGGTGTCATTCTATTTCTTAAAACTGCTGCAACATATGGCTGATCTTTAACATGGCCCGCTTCTTCTTGAACAAATGAAGCTAAAGTGATAACTTCATCTAAGCTCATTCCAATAGCATCCATTTGAGCATACATATCATCAGTTATTCTTTTATCAAATTCTCCAAACAATTTTGCAACTATATTATAAACTGTTTCATCTGTGTAAAATTCATAAGTAGATGGGAATAAGTATCCTTCTGCTTTCATAAATTTATTTGGATTTTCATTTATTTCATTCCAAAAAGCAAACTGTGAAAAATCTGCTGTGTTTGCAGTTTCTATAAATTCTTCGGCAGTGCATAGTCCATTTTCTTCTAATCTATTTGCCATTTGAACTAATGTAAAACCTTCAGGAAATGTTACGCTAACTGTTTCTTTAACTGATGTGATACTTTGAAGGTTAGCTATAATTTCTTTATAGCTCATATTTTCCCTTAAAGTAAAATCTCCATATTGCAGACCTGAAACTGGATTAATTCTTGTGTATATTTTAAAAACTAATGCATTACCTATAACATCATTTTCTTCTAAAATATCAGCAATAGCACTCGTTCCACTTCCCATAGGAACGCTAACTATAATTTCTTCGCCTTCATCTTTACCATTAATTTCGCCCATAGCAAAAACTCCAACTGCAACCGATATAAATACAATTAAACCTAATAGAATTGTAATAATTTTTTTCATTAATTTAACTTCCTTTCAATTAATCAAACATTAAGTTTGCATATACTTCTTTTTCTAAGCCTTTGATTAAGCAGTGTTGTTTTTTTGTGCCCTCACCTAAAAATAAATCTGAATAATCATTCAAAGTTATTCTTGCTTTTTCAATTCCAGTGCGCTCTCTTATTGCTTCTAATAATTCCATTGCATGTATTGTTCTTTTTGAAAAAAGCTCTCTTACAAATAAAGTATTATTTTCAACATAGTATATACAATATCCATTTTTGTTTTCAGCCGTAGAGCCACCAAAAGAATAAATATATTCAGCAAATTTTTCATATCCTTTGCTTGAAAAATCTGCATAAGCCATTTCGCATTTTTCTTTTCTTATATTTTTCATTCTTGAAGAAGTTAATATATCAAATTCAGATGCTGCCCATAGATTTTTTTTAATACTAACTTAAAACTCTCGAAGATATGTTTTTGTGTTAAATCCTAGTTTTTCATAAAAAGGAAATAAGCTATCATCATCTGGCTTTGTTATGCAAAATTTATCGCCTTTTTCTAGCCTATCTTTATAGCTGAATTCTATAAGATTTTTCATATATCCTTTAGAACGATGCTCCTGTTTTGTTAAAGCACTATATAAATAATACCCTTTTTGCCCATCAATAAAAACTTCTATTGCCATAAGCATAGAAACTATTTCTTCATTTTCTTTTGCAATATATATACTATTTATATCACAAAGCGAGAATGCAAAATCGCAATATCCTTTTGTTCCATCATCAAACACTTTATTCCAAAGTTCTTTTAAAATTTTTATATCTTCATTTTTTGCAGTAGTTAAAATCATATTTTAATCTTAATCCTTTCTGCTATCTTTTTATATATTTAATGTTAATTTTTTCTCTTATTTCAGCTGGGAAGTAAGACAATTTTGCTTTTCTTAGCCCTTCTTCTCCTAAATCGTCTTCTCGATTTATATATTTAAATTTAGATAAACAATTTTTTGCAAATTCATTATTAATTATAGCATAAGCCCCGTTAATTTCATGCACTGCTTTTTCAACTATAATATCAACCATATTATCATTAATAGCGCTTGCAACAGTTATTGCAACTATTTCGCCATCAACTTTAATCATACCACCCATTAACTCAAGTTCTTCAAAATTTTCTAAAACTACGTCAATAGCTTCTCTTTCGCCAGCTAAATCATCTGAATACTCAGCTCTATTTCTTTCAAACCACTCATCTTCAAAAATTTCTGCTTCGTGAGCGTTATCTTTATTTATTAAAACAAATTCATAGTTTGGATTATCTCTTTTAAATCTTGAAATATGGTTTCGTTTCTTTTGATATTTTTTTCCTTCTAAATTAATTAAATCTTGCGTTAAATAGATATAATCTGCATTATCTCTATTGTATTCAATCTCAAAATCTTGGCTATATTTTTCTTTAATTATTTGTTCTTGCTCATTTGATAGGCTATAAATAATTAAATCAAAATTTCTTTTTTTATTATCTTTTAAAATCAATTCTAATGAAGTGCTAAAATCTAAATCTCCACAAGGAGCTAAATACCAATCTTCATTAGATTTTTCATCATGTGTTCGCATAAAAACAGTGTTTTCATAAACGCAAACTTCAACAGGATAAATATACGACCACACATACATTGGCGCAAAGCAGTGGTCTGCATTTTCTATACTATCTTTTTTTAATATTGTATCAATTCTTTTATAATCATTTAATTTCAAGGGGTGAAATTCTAGCATAAAACCTCCATAACTTTTGCTAAAACTTTATTTGATATATCTTCGATACTAAAAGCTTGGCTTTTATCATCACACTCTATTTTATGCCACAAACTCTCATTTAAGCAAAAATAGGCTGCTTTTCTTGATTTATTCAAATAATCTTTATCGCTTTCATGTATATCTTTTTTATTTTCATCGCCTTTGTATCTCTTCATAATTAATTTTTGAGAAACTTCTGGTGTCATATCAAGATATATAACAGCATCTGGCTGTGGTATACCTATTTTATCGTATTCTAAATCATATAACCAACGAAGAAAATATTTCCATTCGCCTTCTTCTAATTTTGAGCATTGATGAACAGCATTAGAAGTTGTGTATCTATCGGCAATAATAATATAATCATCTTTATAGTATTTTTCCCAGTAAGTTTTAAAGCTAGCAAATCTATCAACTGCATAAAAAGATGATGCTGCATAAGCATTAACATCCTCTGGTTTTTTTCCAAAATCTCCAGCTAAATACATTTTAACTAAAGCAGATGAATCACTTTCATAGTTTGGAAAAGTTATGTTTAAAACATTTTTTCCTTGCTTTTTTAAATTTTCTGCCAAAAGTTTTGATTGAGTAGCTTTTCCTGAACCGTCTAATCCTTCAATTACTATTAATTTACCCATAAATTAATCCTGCTTTTTCATTTTTTTATATTTTTCTCTAACTTCTTTCATTTTCCCACAGCTCATTTTTCCTTCTGGACATGAACCGTATGAGCAAGGTGCACCAGATGAAGAGAATAACGCTGGCGACACTTCATATACTAATTCTAGCATTTTATCAGCTAATTCTTTAATTTCCCATTGCGCTCTATTACAGCATCTATGATCAAAAAAGTTATTTAAACTTCTAACATTCATAGTTACAATCATTTTTGTAGTACATGAGTTTGGCAAAATAAATCTTGCATCTTCTAAAGCTAATTTTTCTGCTGCTCTTTTTGCTGCTTTTTCTTCCATTCCCTCATTTAATAATCTTGCTAAATGAGTTTCTTTTAAAATAGCTGTAACTTTTAAATAATTTTCTCCTGCCATTTCCATTGATTTATTAAATTCAGCTAAAGCCTCTTCATCATTTTCAACTTCGGGCGGAGTTACAAATTCAAATTCTTTTAAATTAACATATCTTTGACTTTGAACAGAGTAAGAAGCTATTCTATGCCTTGTGATTTGGGCTAAAAGCGTTCTTGAAACTCCTTCAATAGCAAAAGTAAAGCTTGCATGCTCTGTTGGGCTAGAGTGACCAAGCCCTGAAAGCATTTCTAAAAATGCCTTTGTTTTTTCTTCTGTTAATCCTTCTAGTAGCGAATCTATTGATGCATTTGAGTAGCATAATTTTGCTGCCGCTGCAACAACTTTATCTGGATTTGGTGTATGAGTTAATAATTGAACTTTCATTTTTCTCTCCATTCATTCTTATGTTTTGCTTTTTATATCTTTGTTATCGGCGTGTAATTCACCATAACTCGTTTTTTTCCTGCTATGCTAAAATCTATTTCCAGCATACAATCATTTGCAAGAGGTGTCATTTTTAAAATTACACCCTCTCCAAAAGCCTTATGTAAAACTTTATCTCCAATATTAAAATCTTTTATAATTTTAACTGGAGGCTTTTCATTTGCCCCTTTAATACTAGATGTATTATTAAACTCTTGCTTTTTAGCTGAAAAGCTAGATGTTGAATTAATACTAACCTGTGTTCTATTAGGATTTTTGTTGATTTCTTCACACACATCTTTATCTATTTCTTCTATAAATCTTGAGCGAAGTGGTCTTTTTGTTT
>CAZVOQ010000068.1:0-8216 GCA_964628475.1 uncultured Oscillospiraceae bacterium
ATCAAATAAATTCAAATAAAGTTAGATTAAAAGATATATATGAATTATTTTTAGACACAGGGCTTGGAAAAAGTGGATACTCTATTGTTGGGCAAGGTAAAATCAGTGAAATTGTAACGGCAAAACCTGAGAATAGAAGAGAGATATTTGAAGAAGCGTCTGGTATTTCAAAATTCAGATATAAAAAAAATGAGGCAGAAAAAAGCCTTAATAACGCACAAGAAAATATAACAAGGCTACTTGATATTCTTCTTAATTTAGAAGAAAGAGTTGAGCCATTAAGAAAAGACAGTGAAAAGGCTAAAAAGTTTTTAGAATTTTCAGAGCAAAAAAAAGAAATGGAAATTTCTTTATGGATAGACACAACCGAAAAATCAAGAGATTTACTTAGAATTGAAGAAAGAAATTTAGAAATTTTTAATAGCGATTACGAAGAAATTACAAATCAGCTAGCCGATAAAGACAAATATATAGAAGAAAAATATTTTCATTCAAACTCTTTACTGCAAAAAAGTGATGAAAATTTAAATGATATTAGAAATATGGAGAGCGAAATAATTGAATTATCTTCTCAAAAAGCAGTTTTAGAAACAAGGCTTTTATATTCAAAAGAGAGTATTGATTCATTAAATTCGCAGCTAAAAGCATTAAGTGGGCAAGATAGCGACTTTGAAACTCAGAAAAGAGAAAAAGAAGAAGAAATAAATAAAATAAAAGCTCAAATTCATAGTAAAGAAACTGAGAAGCAAACTATTGAAAATTCTTTATTAGAAATTAGCCAAAAAGCGCAAAATCAAGACATAGAAAAAGCTCAGTATCTTGAAAATATAAATACTTATAGCGAAAAAATTCAAAATTCAAAAATTGAATTTCATTCATTAAAAACACAAAATGATGCCTTAGAGCAAGGTTTAATCAAGGCGCAAACTGCAAAAAAAGAGGCAGATGGATTTTTAGAAACGGTTAACAAGCAAGTTGATGATTTTAAGCAATTTATCGATACGGCAAATGAAGAAACTCAAAAGAATAAAAACATTAAAACAGGAATTGAATTAAAATTATCAAGAATAGATGAAAAATTAGATAGTATTTTTAATGACATTCAAAAAAATCAAATTCAAAAAAATGATACTCAATCAAGAATAAAATTATTAACTGATATGGAAAATAGTTTAGATGGATTTCAGCACTCAGTTAAAAATATTCTAACTCGCTCAAAAAATGGGCAAATGCAAGGCATTGAGGGCTCAGTAGCGCAATTAATAAATGTTGAAAAAGGATATGAAACAGCTATTGAAATTGCATTAGGCTATGCACTGCAAAATATAGTTGTAGAAAGTCAAGTATATGCAAAAAGAGGAATTGAATTTTTGAAATCAACTAAAGGTGGCAGGGCAACGTTTTTACCTCTTGATACAATTAAGCCATCAAATTTCAATGAAAAACTTCCAGAAGGCGCAAGAACAGCCGATAGCGTTATAAAAACAAAGGATAAATATAAAAATGTTATCTCTAGTTTACTTGGAAGAACAATAATTTCTCAAGACATCGATTCAGCCTCAATTTTAGCAAAGCAATTAAATTATAGATATAAAATCGTAACAATAGACGGGCAACAATTAAACGTTGGTGGCTCTTTTACAGGTGGCTCTGTTTCAAAATCGGCAGGATTATTTTCAAGAAAAGGCGAAATTGAAAAATTAAAGCAAAGCCTTGAAGATATTAATAAGGCTTTTGAAGCTTTAGAAGAAACTCAAAGAAAAACAAAAGACGAGAGCGATTTATTAAAAGCGCAAATTGCAGGATACGATGCAGAAATCGAAGTTTTGCAAAGGGATAAAACAAATGCCGAAATCGAACTAGCAAGACACACACAGCAAAAATCTCAATATGAAAATGCTATTTTAATTCAAGATGATATAATAAAAAATTCTAATAAGGCAAAAGAAAATAATGATTTAAAACATAAGCAATTAGAAGATAGTATTAAAAAATATGAAGAATTGTTAAATAAAACAAATGAAAATCTTGAGGGTGTGAGCAAATTTGATGATGAATTAATTTTAAAACAAAGAGAATTAAATGATTCACTTCAAGATATAAAATTTGTGATTTTAAGATTTGAAAGCGATATTCATATTTTGCAAAACACTATTATGCAAATTGAAAATCAAGCGAGCGATAAGCAAAATCAAAAAGATGCTTTAAATAAGCAAATCGAAGATTTAGTGTTAGAACTTAGCGAAAAAGAAACAGGCATTACAGAATCTAGCAATAAAATATTGAATTTAAAAGAGTTAATTAATATAAAAGAAACTCAAAATAAAGAAATTGCTTTAACAAGATTAGATATTGAAAAAGAAAGAAATCAAATTACAAACGATAATAAACAGCTGTTTTCTAAAAAGGAAGATTTATCAAAGCAGATAGTTAAATTAGATGAAAAAATTAAAGCAATGCAAATTTCTTATGATAATATAGTTGCAAGCCTTTGGGAAGAATATGAGATGACTATTTTAACAGCAAAAGAAATTGCAAAAGAAGTTGAGAATCCAAATCAGATGAAAAAGGATTTAGCGGCAATTAAATTAAATATTAAAAAGCTAGGCGATGTTAATGTTGGCGCGATAATAGAATATAAAGAAGTTTATGAAAAATACAACTTTTTAAAAGAGCAATTATCTGATTTAGAAGAAAGCAAAAATCAGCTAATGAAATTGATAGCTTCACTAAATGGCGAAATGAAACTGCTGTTTTCTGAGAGTTTTGATATTATTAACAAAAATTTCCAAAGCATATTTGTTGAATTATTTGGTGGTGGTAGAGCGAGTTTAAAATTAACAGATCCTGAAAATGTTTTAGAATCTGGAGTTGAAATCGAAGTTAGCCCGCCAGGTAAAGTTATTAAGAATTTAACTTCGCTTTCTGGTGGTGAGCAGGCTTTAGTTGCAATTTCTGTTTACTTTGGTATACTAGCACATAATCCATCGCCATTTTGTATCCTTGATGAGATTGAAGCGGCACTTGATGATGTAAATGTTTCAAGGTATGCCAATTATTTACACAGAATTTCAGATAGAACACAGT
Source organism: uncultured Oscillospiraceae bacterium (assembly GCA_964628475.1). GTDB lineage: Bacteria > Bacillota > Clostridia > Oscillospirales > Ruminococcaceae > RGIG3102. Next base: position 3,088 of record CAZVOQ010000068.1, read on the forward strand.
TCATAGTTATAACACACCGTCGTGGTACTATGGAAGCAGCCGATGTATTGTATGGCGTAACTATGCAAGAAGACGGCATTTCAAAATTATTAAAACTAGATGTTAATAATCTAAACACTGATATATTAAATTAAGAAAGGGTGATTTTATGAGTTTTTTTAAAAAGATAGCGCAAGGATTAAAAAAAACTACGGATAACGTTTTTAATGCGATTGCAAAAACAATTATTTCATCACCTATTACAGATGAATTATACGAAGAACTGTTTGAAGAATTGATTTTAGCCGATGTTGGATATGAAACTAGTGAATTTCTATGTGAAGAGTTAAAAAAACGCGCAAGAAGTAGTAAAGCAAAAGATGGACAAGAAGTTTTAGCTATATTAAAAGAGATAATAACAGAAATTTTAACGGCTGAAAATGAAATGGATTTATCTTCTTCTCCAAGTGTTATTTTAATAATTGGAGTTAATGGAGTTGGCAAAACAACTTCAATAGGAAAGCTTGCAAATCTATATAAAACTAGTGGAAAAAAAGTTTTACTAGCTGCAGCAGATACATTTAGAGCAGCAGCTGCCAATCAACTAAACGAGTGGGCAAATAGAGCCAAGGTTGATATACTAATAAAAGAAGAAGGCAGAGATCCAGCCTCAGTTGTTTTTGAAGCTGTTGAAAAAGCAAAAAATGAAAATTATGATATTGTTATTTGTGATACAGCAGGCAGATTACACAACAAAAAAAATCTTATGGACGAATTAGCGAAAATTAGACGTGTTATAACTAAAGCCGATGAAAATGCAAAAGTTGAAGTGCTATTAGTTTTAGAATCTATAACAGGCCAAAATGCAATCAGCCAAGCAAAAGAATTTACAGGGGCAGCAAATGCCACAGGAGTTATTTTAACAAAACTTGATGGAACGGCAAAAGGCGGAAGTGTTTTATCTATAAAACGTAGCCTTGAAATCCCAGTAAGATTTGTTGGAGTTGGTGAGGCGATGGATGATTTAATCCATTTTTCAGCCGAAGACTTTGCCGATGCATTAGTTAATTTAAAAGAAACTAGTGAAGAAAATCAGGAGATGTAGTTATGGTTTTTGCAATTGCAACAAATAATAAAAAAAAACTTGCTGAAATAAAAAGAATTTTAGATGAATTTTCATATAGCTATAAAAGCCTTGCCGATTTAAATTTAGATATTGAAATTGAAGAAAATGGAGAAACTTTTGAAGAAAATGCTTATATAAAAGCAAGCACTATTGCAAAACTTACTAATATGCCAACTATTGCAGATGATTCAGGCCTTGCAGTTGATTATTTAAATGGTGCCCCAGGAGTTTTTTCAGCAAGATACTCAGGAGAACATGGAGATGATGAAAAAAATAATGATTTAGTGTTATTTAATCTAAAAGATGTTCCAAAAGAAAAACGAGGCGCAAAATTTATAGCAGCTGTATGCCTTGCTTTGCCAAATGGAGAATATAAAACCTGTGTTGGCGAATGTAAAGGCTATATAGGATTTGAAAGAAAAGGCGATGGCGGATTTGGATATGATCCATTATTTATGATTGGTGATAAAAGTTTTGCCGAAATTTTGCCAAAAGAAAAAGATGCTTTAAGCCATAGAGGAAAAGCATTAAATTTATTAAAACTAGAAATAGAAAAATTAAAATAAAGAAAAGAGAAAATTATGACATCAAAACAAAGAGCTTTTTTAAGAGGTCAAGCTCAAAAAATGAACGCGATATACCAAATAGGAAAGCAAGGCATATCAAAAGAATTAATTGAAGGCCTTGAAAATTCTTTAAAAGCAAGAGAATTAATAAAAATAAGCGTTTTAGAAACTTGCGAGTATAATGCAAAAGAAGCAGCAAATCTTATAGCAAATGAAATCGAAAACTGCTTTGTTGTGCAAACAATTGGCAGTAAAATAGTTTTATTTATGCAAAATGAAAAAGAAACTAAATATGATATAAAAAGCATAAAATAATTATTCGCTTTCATTTATATTAAGCAGGGAAAGGAATGGGCGTGCTATGAATATACTACTTTTTGGGGGAGCGTTTGATCCAGCTCACAAAGGGCATAAACAGATTTTACAACTTGCTAAAAATTATGAAAAATGGGATAAATTAATCGTTATCCCAACAGCTACACCAGGGCATAAAGAGGGATGTAATGTTCCTTATATCATTAGAAAAGAATTTGCAAATATAACTTTATCTAAAGTGTTTTGTGATATTGAGTTTTCGGATTTTGAATACTTACAGCTTGATAAAAAAAGCTATAGCTATTTAACTCTAAGGCACTTAAAAGAAAAATATCCAACTGCAAAATTCACTTTTATAATCGGGCAAGATCATACTAACTATTTAAAAGAGTGGAAAAATTATGAAGAAGTGATAAAAAACACATCATTTTTAGCTTTTTTAAGAGATGAATTTGATGAAGACACAAAGCTGAATTTAGAAAAATTAAAAGCAGATGGAGTGAATATAAATTTTATAAAAAATAATCCGATAGTTATTTCTTCTAGTGAAATAAGGCAAGAAATTAATAGCGATAAAATAAAAGAATATTTAGATAAAGATGTTTTGGATTTAATTAATAAATATTATTTGTATTCTAAAAATGATGAAAAGCGATTAATTGGCACAATAAAATTATTATTAAATTTAATAATGGATAAAAAGAGAAAAGTGCACACTATAAATGTTGCACAGTTTGCTATAAATCTTGCTGAAATACATAATGTTGACATAAAAAAAGCAGAAATATCAGCACTTCTACACGATATAAATAAAAGAATTAGCGAAGAAGAAATGCTAAAAAGATGCTATGAGGGCAGTGTAAAAGATGTAGATAAAAATAAGCCTTTTAAAACTTTGCATGGATTTGCAGGTGCAGATTTTGCAATGAGAGAACTTAAGATTTTTGATGAAGATATTTTATGGGCAATTAAAAGCCACACCTGTGGCAGGCCAAATATGTCGGATTTAGAAAAAATTATATATTTATCAGACATGCTATCTAAAGAAAGGCAGTTTTTAGAAAAAGATGAATTGATAAAACTCAGCTATGAAAATTTAGATAAAGCTATGCTAAGAGGCTTAGAATTATCAATGGATTGGCTTTTAAAAGCTAATAAAGATTTAGATAAAGATAGCTTAACTGCGTTTGAATTTTATAAAACTCTTGTGAGTAAAGGAGAAAAAAGTAAATGAGCGAAAATAAAAATCCAGCCAAAAAAACAAGTAAAAAGAAGAAAAATAAAGGTTTAAAGATATTATTAGTAATCGTTTGCATTATACTAGTTGGAGCATTAGTTTTTAATATGTATGTAAACTCTTTATATAATGAAGGCGAAAGTGTTCCAGTTGAATATGTAACTCCTGAGGAAGTAAAAGATGATGTTATCAATATCTTGATTTCAGGAATAGACTATGAAGAGGGAAGAGATGTTGGGCTAACGGATGTTATTGTGTATGTAACTTTAGATGTTGTTAATAATAAAATTTCAGCACTTCAAATCCAAAGAGATACCTTTATGGGGCATGATGTTCCAGGAGGCGGAAAAATTAATGGAGTTTATTCTGCAGGAGATGAAGAAGAGCAAATTATTAATTTAATAAAAGTTATGAATGAAAAATTAAGCCTGCCAGTTGATCATTATGTAACTTTAGATATGGAAGCTTTTATAGATATTGTTAATGCACTTGAAACTGAAATTGAAATGTATGTTCCTTATCCAATTATTTTATTAGATAAGGAAACAGGAGAAGAAAAGATTTTATATGAAGAGCCAGGAACTTATTTAATGGATGGTGCTACAGCTGAATTAGTTGTAAGAAATAGAAATTATACAGGCTCAGCCGATACAAAAAGAGCAGAAGTTCAAGGCTATTTTTACACAGCTTTAATTCAATATTTTATTGAAGATTTAGGAATAGATGATTTTTATAATATTATGACTAGATTTACAAGCAGAGTTACAACAGATATGGAATGGACTAGAATTTATTCATTAGCAAACTTTGCATTTAATGTGCCATATGAAAATATGACGCTAATAACTCCAACAGTTAGTGGCGGATTATATGAAACTAGCACTGGTGGAAGTGTTGCGATTTTAGAATTAATACCAGAAGAGTGGGCAGAAATTTTTAATGAATATTTCACGTTCTATGCCCCAATAACAGCGCAAGATTTACAAGTTGGCTCTTGGCAAAGCGGAGCATTAATACAAGATTATGGCATAGTGCCAACTGAAATTAGAACAATACAAGAATTAATATCAAGTGCAGGATAAACTGCTATTGCATAATTGCAATTACGAAAGGAAAAACAATATGAACGGATTAGAATTATCAAAAGCTATATATAAAGCTTTAGACGATAAAAAAGGAATGGATATTAAAATAATTAAAATTGAAGATTTAACAGTGGTGACAGATTATATCGTTATCGCAACTGGTAATTCAACAACTCAAGTTAGAGCATTAGCTGAAGAAGTTGATTTTCAAATTGAGAGAGATTTAAATATTAAGCCATCAAGAGTTGAAGGATACGAAACAAAAAACTGGATTTTAGTAGATTATGATACAGTTATCTGCCATGTTTTCCATCCAGAAGCTAGAGATTACTATAATTTAGATAAATTATGGGCAGATGGCGAAGAAGTTGTTATGGATTAAGTTTAGTATAAAGTATGCTAATTAAAGCCAATATTTAAAGATATTGGCTTTAAAAATGATATGAGAAAATAATTAGTGATAATTCAAGGGGAAAGGATTAAATTAACTATGAAATACGATTTTACCGCCATTGAAAATAAATGGCAAAAAGTTTGGGATGATGAAAAAACATTTAAAACTTCAACAGATTACTCTTTACCAAAATTCTATGGACTTATAGAGTTCCCTTATCCGTCAGGGGCAGGATTGCACGTTGGACATCCTCGCTCATACACTGCTATGGATATTATTTCAAGACAAAAACGACTAGAAGGATTTAATGTTTTATATTCAATGGGTTGGGATGCTTTCGGACTTCCAACAGAAAATTTTGCTATAAAAACAGGGATTCATCCAGAAAAAGTTACAGCGGATAATGTGGCAAGATTTAAAAGCCAAT
>CAZVOQ010000069.1:0-8152 GCA_964628475.1 uncultured Oscillospiraceae bacterium
GGATGCATAATGCTTATATAAATGTTGATAATCAAAAGATGTCAAAAAGTTTAAATAATTTCTTTACAGTTAGAGATATTGCAAGCGAATATGGATATGAAGCAATTAGATATTTCCAATTAACTGCTCATTATCGTTCGCCTTTAAATTTTACAAGAGAAATTATGGATCAATGTAAAGCAGGGCTTGAAAGAATGTATACAGCTAGAGATACACTTGATTTTTTAATTGAAAATGCAAATGGAGTAAATGAAGAACTTATAGCTATCAGTGATAAATTTAAAGAAGAATTTATTAAAGTTATGGATGATGATTTAAACACTGCTGATGCACTTTCAAAAATATTTGAGCTTGTTACAGCGATAAACACAAAAGGCAAAACTGAAAATAAAGATAGTTTAATTTATGCAGCGAAGATATTTGATGAATTAACAGAGGTTTTAGGGATTTTATATAATAGAAAAACAGACGAAATTCCAGCAGAAGTTTTAGCTTTAGTTGAAGAAAGAACTAGAGTTAGAGCTGAAAAAAATTGGACAAGAGCAGATGAAATTAGAGATGAACTTGACGCTTTAGGCTTTTATGTTAAAGACACAAGAGAGGGAGCTCAAATTCTTCATAAGTAAGCAAATAAATAAAAAATAAGTAGCTAATAAAAAAATAGCTACTTATTTTCATTGTAAATCCTAAGTAAAAATAAATAAAAGTCTATTGAAATTTTACTAAAAAAGATATACACTAGACAAAGTAAATAAAAAGGAAAAAAACATATGAAACTTAATTCAAAAAGAACATTTTTTATCGGGCTTGCTTTTTTATCTATCTCTGCTTTTTGGCAGATGTATGATAATGTAGTTCCGTTAATGCTAAGCCAAAATTTTGAGCTTGGCGAATTCACAACAGGTATAATAATGTCAGCGGATAATGTGTTAGCTTTATTTTTGCTTCCGTTAATGGGCGCATTTTCAGATAAAGTTAGCACAAAACTTGGAAAAAGAACACCATTTATAGTAGTTGGAACTATATTAGCAGTTATATTTATGACTCTACTTCCATATGCTACAAACACAAACAACTTACCATTATTCATTATCGCACTAGCGTTAACGTTAATTTCAATGGCTCTATATCGCTCACCTGCAGTTGCATTAATGCCAGATTTAACTCCAAAACCTTTAAGAAGTAAAGGTAATGCAGTTATTAATTTAATGGGTGCAGTTGGTGGGATGTTAGCACTAGTTTTTATTAGCTTTTTAGTGCCAAAAGGTGAAAATCCAAATTATCAAATGCTATTTTTAGCAATATCAATAGTTATGGTTTTAGCTGTTGTGTTATTATTAATAACAACGCCAGAGAATAAATTAGTAAAACAAGTTCAATTAGAATACACGGATGAAGAAGAAATTATAAGCACTGCTTCAGGAAATGAAAAGCTTCCAAAAGAAGTTCAAAGAAGTTTATTATTTATCTTATTTTCAATCTCATTATGGTTTATGGCAAACAATGCTGTTCAAACGGCTTATTCAAGATATGCTATAAATGTGTGGGGACTAGAAGGTGGAAGTTATGCACAAACTTTATTAATTACTACTATCGCATCAATTTTAAGCTATATACCAATAGGAATTATAGCAAGCAAAGTAGGCAGGAAAAAAACAATAATGGCAGGGCTTGTTTTAATGCTGTTAAGTTTTACTCTAGCAGGATTTTTTACTGAGTTTAGCCCTTTAATTAATGTTGGGTTTGCTTTAATAGGTGTAGGACTTGCAGCAGTTAATGTTAACTCTTTGCCGATGGTTGTAGAAATGAGTAAAGGCAGTGATGTGGGTAAATACACAGGGTATTACTACACGTTCTCAATGTCTGCACAAATTATAACCCCAATTCTTTCAGGCTACTTATTACAAGAAATATCATACAGCATACTATTTCCATACTGCGTATTTTTTACAGTTGCAGCAATGTTCACAATGAGTCAAGTAAAACATGGCGACTCAAAACCAGCGAGTAAAAAATCAAGTTTAGAGCATTTTGATGTGGAGGATTAATCAATGACTTTTATTTATATTTTACTATCGATTTTAATAACGCTAATGTTAATTTATTTATATTTAATTATGCCAAATAACATAAAAAAACAGGATATGAATAAATTTTATGATTTTTTATATGCTCATAGAGGATTTCATGATAATAAAAGTGATGCACCTGAAAATTCAATGCTTTCATTTACAAAAGCTGTAGAAAATGGATATGGAATGGAACTTGATATTCAGATAACAAAAGATAATAAAGTTGTAGTTTTTCATGATTTCACTTTAGATAGAGTGTGCGGTGTAAAAGGCAATGTTATTGATTTTACTTATGATGAAATAAAAAATCATAAACTATTACAAAGCAATCAAACTATTCCATTATTGCAAGATGTTTTAAATGAAGTTGCTGGAAAAACTCCATTAATTGTTGAATTTAAAGTGCAAGATCCAAAAAAAGTGCCTGTGCTTTGCCAAGAAGCTAATAAAATACTTCAGAATTATAACGGATTATATTGTATGGAATCGTTTAATCCAAAAGCAGTAGTGTGGTATAAGGAAAATTGCCCAGATGTAGTTAGGGGGCAATTATCATGCAATTATGGTGATTATGGAAAAGGCAAGCCACAGTTTAAGGCGTTGGAATATTTATTGATGAATTTTAAAGCAAAGCCTGATTTTATAGCTTATGATAAAGCAGGATATAATAATATTTCAAGAAGATTATGCAGAAATTTATTTAAAAACACAGCAGTTGTTTGGACATTATACAATCAAGAAGATTATGATAAAGCAAAGCCACATTTTGATTTATTCATATTTGAAGGATTTAAGCCAAAATAGAATTTAAATATTAAAAATGTATTTTGTGTAAATTAATGATGCAACCATTTCTGAAAACTAAGATGAAGTAAGGGGAATATTTTTATGGAAACTATTTTATGTTTTAGCATAGTATGGATTGTTTTTGGAATTATTGGCTTGCTTGGTTTTTCATTTGTAGTGCCAAAGCGTTTTAAGGGGCAAAAATGGGAGAAAACATATATTCGTAAAAAAGGGGTATGTGAATTAATGCTTGGTGTTCCGTGGCTTTTGATTTATATAATCTTTCATGATAATAGGTTGGAATTTATGCATGAGCAACTTGTTGTACTTATTTGTGCATTGCCATCAATAGTATGTTCTATTACAATAGATAAGAAATATAAAGCTCTACTTGAAAATAATATTGAGTGATATTATTTTTTATATATAATATCAATAAAAAAACATCTGACACTTTATAAATTAAGTGCCAGATGTTTTTTATATTTACTAATATATTAATAATTCTGTTTTAATCTTCGTTAAGCTTTTTTTGAGTTGGAACAAAATTTTGAGCGATTGTTCGCTTATATCCTTTTGATTTTGAATAGAAAAATCCGCAAACAGAGAAAATAAAAGCACCAACAAAGTTTACAATCATATCTTTCATTGTATCTATTAAACCAATATCTAAATATCCGCCAAGTCCAAGTGGCTCGCCATTTATATAAATTTCGTAAATGCCATCAATGGTAACGACTGTGTTTGTTAAAGTTTCATCAAGTGCAACAGAATGTAGAGAATTTATTATAGTATCCTTTTGCATATCAGTTAAAAAAATCATATCCATACCAAATTCAAAAAATTCCCACATAACAGCTACTGTCATTGAAAAACAAAATGCAATTAAAGCCATAAAAAACGGAGATAATTCAAATGTTAGCTTATCATTATTATTTAGTATTACAACTAAAGAAAAACCAACAGCAGCAGCCAAAAATCCATTTAAGGTGTGTAGCATAGTGTCCCACCCAGGGATTCTAACATAAAATGCATTGATTTCGCCTAATATTTCGGCTGCAAATATAAATAGAAATATAGTTATCTCCAAAGCAGGGGGCAAATCAATATTAATTTTTGTTTGAATCCAGCTAGGGATATAAAATAAAAACAAGGTTAGTAAGCAGAAAAATACTCCCTCATAGTTTCCTAAAAAAAATTGACGTACCATTACTAGGATAACGATAATTCTTAGCGTATTAAATACAATAAATGAACTTCGATGTTCTTGCAATTCATCTTTAATAGATTGCTTAAAAATTGCCATTTTAGAAGTTTTCATAAGATAATCTCCTTTACTTATATTAAATATTATGTCTACTAATTTTGATTATATCATTTTAAGTTATAATATAGCAAGAAAAAGCCTTAACTGTAAAGCTTAAAATCTTTATTGTTAAGGCTTTTAATCTTATAATTTAATTTCTATTAATTGCAATAGTTCAAGTTTTTCAACAGTTAGTATTGTTTTATCTTCTTTAATATCAACTTTTAAAATATCGCTACTTTCTTTTATTTGGGCAGATTGTATTTTATAAGGAAGTGTGATATTTATATTATGAATAGGAGCAATAGGTGAATGATCTTGCTCGTTTAATAAAGCTAAATATTTATTTCCATCTTTATTCCAACAAACTATTTCAACAAAGCTTGGCGCATCGCTTGTGAAAATTAAATCTTTAGCTAAATATTTAATCAAATTAGAAACAACTTCTCTTGTAAAATATGGAACCATACTCTCAATTGGGGCTGCAACCCATAGTATTTTACCTTTTCCAACATTTTTTAAAACCATTGCTGGTGAATTAGTGCTCTCGCCTGGTGGGTTTGAATGAATAGCTGAAAATTCGTATGTAGCAGTAGGGGTATAAGGAAGTGTTAAATTAGCTAAAGTAGTATATTCGCCTGAAAACTGCATTATAGCTTGTGAATGTCTAACATTCAGTGGGGTTTCATTTGAAAAATTACTCATAAACTCTTTGCCAGCTTCAGTTGGCGACATATAAGTTACGTTATGTTTTGTTGTGTCGATGTATTTTGCCTCTAGTAAATCAAGAAGTTTTTTATTGCCGACTCTACCTGAAATATACAAACTACCACCATTTAAAACATATTTAATAATTGCATCAGCCTCTACATCAGTTAGATTAACAACATCTGAAATAGTTAACACTTTTTCATTTATTTTATCTATTTTGCTTGCAGGATAAACGTCAAATAATATATTTTTTTCTCTTAGAATTTTTGCCATATTTACAGGGTTTTTGCAAAAATCATTTGTAAAAGTGTCATGGAAAGGTATGGTTGAGGCTATATCTAGTCCATTTTCTTTCCAGTCGTATTTTGCATTGTCAGGAAAGAAAATTGCAACGTCTTTTTCCATTTCTCCATTAACATATTTTTCGTATTTTTGGCTATCTGTGAATGTTTGTTTAATAATTCCTGTGTATGCTTCTTTAACTAATGTTCCATCAGGATTAATGCCATCGCAAACGGCAAAAGCACCACCGTGCACAAGTGTGATAACTGTGTTTAAATATAATTCTTCATATGTTTTAGCAGTTGTATGAGCTGATAAACCAGGATCGCATCGTGATGTGATAAATACAAATGGCATTATTTTAGTTAAATTTTTATAATATTTACAAATAAAAGTTTGCTCTAAACAGCCACCATATAAATCCCCACTAACATAATCGCAAGCTTCATTGGCAACCCTATCTGTTGTAGAGAATTGCCAAGGAGCAGATATATTAGACATATTATGCTCCACTGTTACATAGCTTTTAGCATCTTTAATAGCTTTAGTTGATAGTGAAGTGAATTCACACATCCAATCTTCTCTTATTTTTTGGAAATTTTTAAATTCATCACTCTCTAAATCAATTGTGGTAGGCATTTCTTTTCCTACAGCTTTAAAATATTTGTCTTTACAGCTATCACAATAGCATATTTCAGGCCAAAAAGGCATATCTAAAAATAAAGTATCAATATCATATGTAGAAACTAATTCTTGCAATGCTCCACGAACATATGCTCTGTATTCTTCGTTGTTTGGGCAAATTAAGCCGTATCTTCCACGCCTAAACATACTAAAATTATGATAATCGCAGTAATCTAGTGAAGTTTTACCTTCAGCATTAACCATTCTCCAACTAGGATGATTATCATAAACCCAGTTATCAAATATTTGAGAAAAATAGCTTTCGACGAATAATCCTTCATTATGAGCTAAATCAATCATTTCTTTAACATAGTCTTTATCAACTAGTGCTTTATGAGTTCTACCAAATTTAGTTGGATGATGAGCAAGACCAGTGTGAGGGCGAGATTTTACAACAACGGTTTGGGCATTTGCTTCTTTAAATAAAGAAATAATTTCTTTTGGATCAAATTTTGAAAGATAAACAGGCTTATCATCGCTTATATGCATATCTAAAAATATACGGCGATAGTTATTGTCGTACCACATAAAAGGCTCTCCTTAAAATTTTTTAATTATAATAATTAATTTTATTGAATGAATAAAAATGTATTTTATTCAAGTTGAGTATAATACAAAAAAGTGTAAATGTACACAAAAATTTTTTAATTAGTGGATAAAAAATTAATAAAAATGATGTAAACGTTTACAAATGTGTATTAAAAATGACATAATGTTTACAAATCTTTAAGTTTGTAAATTTTTTAACAATTGAAACTAGTCGATTTGTACAATAACAGTTAATAAAAATGCAACATTTATCTAAACTTATGCAAATTTTTCTCTAACTACTTGAAAAAATATGAATATGGGGATATAATGGGACTATAGTTATTCCCATGATGAAATTAATTGATTTCAAATTTTGGGAATAATAAATTTAACAATCTAAATTACAATAATTTAGAAATTATTAAAAAATGGAAGGACTTAAGACTTATGAAAAAACTACTCTCGCTTTTCTTAGTAGCTGCTATGGCTATAAGCCTTGCAGGCTGTTCATCAAGTGGAACAGAAACAGAAGAAACTACAGAAACAACAGAAACAACAGAAACTACTGCTAGTGTTTCAGCAGATAATGATTTTGTTGTTGCTTTCCAAGCTGATACTCAAGGTATGAATCCATTTAAGGCTTCAAACGGCGTATCAAACTCAATCTTAAACAATATGTATGAAAACCTAGTTACATTCAGTGAGGATAGTGAAATTATTCCTATGCTTGCAACAGAATGGACAGTTTCAGAAGATGCACTTACTTACACTTTCAAATTAGAAGAAAATGTAACTTTCCACGATGGCACACCATTTAATGCTCAAGCTGTTGTTGATAACTATGATTATCTAATTGCTGATGAATCATTAAGCTCACACAGACAAGTTACTAACTGGGAAAAAGTTGAAATTTTAGGCGATTATGAAGTTGCTATTACTTTAACTGAAGCTAATAACACATTTATGAATAAACTAACACAAGTTAGATTTATAAGCCCAGCTTGCCTAGCTTTAGGCGATATGGATGAAGCTTTAAATGATGCTTCATACGGTACTGGACCTTTCAAATTTGAAGGCGATAGAATCGAAGGCGGACACACAACAATGGTTCCTAACACAGAATACTGGAGAGAAGGACCAAAAGTTGATTCTCTAACATTTAAAGTTGTTCCAGAAGATGGCGCAAGAATTGCTATGCTAAAAACTGGTGAAGCTGATTTAATCAACCCACTTCCAGCAATTCAAGCAACTGAATTAGAAGGCGATCCTTCGATCATTGTTAACAACACAAAAGGTATTACATACCGCTATGCTACGCTAAACCAAAACTACACACTAGAAGATGGCAGACAGCCATTTGCTGATGTTAAAGTACGTCAAGCGATGAACTATGCTTTTGATAGCTTAGCTTATGCTGCAGTAGTATTTAATGGTTATGCTAGTGAGCCAACATCAATATTCTCAGATCAAATCATGTATCATTCAGAAATGACTCCATATTCAATAGACGTAGAAAAAGCTCTAGGATTAATGGAAGAAGCTGGATATGCTGAAGGTTTCCCTGTAAATATCTGGGTTGATAACACAACAGTTGAAATGGCTGGTGCTGAATTCTTTAAACAACAAATGTCACAAATCAACATCGATGTTAATGTTATGCCAATGGACTCAGCTACAATAGCTGATATGGTTCAACAACCAGTAGACGAAACAGAAGTTCAAATTTGGTATGTAAACTGGGGTTCAGGTTCATACGAAGCTGATGGTTCTATGAGAAGTA
>CAZVOQ010000070.1:0-8019 GCA_964628475.1 uncultured Oscillospiraceae bacterium
CTCATTTAACATCACCTACATTTTCAATAAAATCTAAAATTAAAGCTTCATGCTCATCTTTTGAGATTTCTTTTTGAATAATTTTTTGTGCAATAGCAACAGAAAGCTCTGAAATATCTGTTTTTATATTTTCATAAGTTTTCTTTTTCTCTTGCTCAATTTCAGCGTTTGCTTTTTCTATAATTTTCTTTGCTTCGCTTCTTGCTTCTTCTATGATAGCTTCTTCGTTTTTCTTTGCATAAACAGTTGCATTTTTAACGATTTCGCTAGCTTCCTCTTTAGCATTATTTAATTTAGCTGTGTATTCAACAATTAAGCCTTCCGCTTGTTCTTTTTCGCTTCTTGCAGAATTGTAAATACCCTCAACTTCATTTTTTCTTTGCTCCATAATGCTAACAACTGGCTTATATAAAACCTTTTTAAGAATAAAATACAAAAGAAGTAAGTTTATCCAAGTTGGAAGCATTGTAGAAAATAGTTCCATTGGATCTAGCGATACAAGACTAAGATATTCTGACATTTAATATCCCCTTTCTTAGTAGTTTATTATTTTTGTATTTTATCCCGCTAGCATACCAACTAAAGGGTTTGCGAATAATAGGATTAGAGAGATAACAACTGAGTAGATACCTGTTGATTCAGCAAGTGCGCCACCCATAAACATTGTTGAGATGATTGCACCTCTTGCTTCTGGTTGTCTGCCAACTGCCTCACACGCTTTACCTGCTGCGTAACCTTGACCAATACCAGGACCGATACCTGCGATCATTGCAAGACCTACACCGATTGCTGATGCTGCTAAAACTATTGCTCTTTCCATAATAAAAATCCTCCATAAATTATAATTGTTTTTTGATTTAATAACTATTCTTCTGCTGCTGCACTAGATACAAATACCATTGTAAGCACACAGAAAATATACGCTTGAATTAGCCCGGTGAATATATCAAAATAAAGAGATAAAACCGCCGGAATACCTACTTGGAATATTGGGAAATTAATCATTGTAACATTAATTAAATTAAAAAACGCTGTACTTGCAACTGCTAAAGCGCCATATAAAAGAGCACTGATAACTAATCCTGCAACCATATTACCAAATAGACGGAATGACATCGAAACTGGAGTGGCTAAATCACCCACTATGTTTAAAGGTGTCATTACTGCAAATGGTTGGGTAAAACTTTTTAAGTATCCAAAAAGTCCGCCATTTGCTTTAAATTTTGTTTTGTGAATCATAACAAATGTTATAAGTGCTAGTGCTAATGTCACTGCTAAATCCGCTGTTGGGCTTCTTAGTCCTGTAAGACTTAAAAGGTTTGAAACTCCAACAAATCCAAACAATGCCCCGATATATGGCGCAAAACTTCTCCATTTTGCTCCCATATTATCATCCACAAAACCATGTAGTACTAAAACTAGTTTTTCGGCAATAATTTGTTTTTTAGAAGGGTTTTCAACTCTTAAATCCCTCGTTAACCACCAGCAAATAAACGACACTATAACAACTGCTATAAAGCCATTACGCGCAGATTCAGTGATTAAAAAATCACCAAACTGCATAATGACCTTTGGGCCATTAATATTTACATCCACTAATTATTTCTCCTTTCTTCTAAGATAAGTTATTATCATGATGGATATCTTTGTAAAAACTAACGCTATACAAGTGCTTATCCAATTGATACTATTTATTTGGATGGCTAGATACACACCTAGTCCCATCACAACTACCCTACCTAAATACGTGCCTTGCATATAAACACTGCTTTGTTTTGGATCTTTGTCCACAGCTTTATTAACTGAAAAAGCTAACATAATTAATATTAGCATCGACAATATGTATCCCCATATTGACCCTAATAAAACTGTAAAATCCCAATAACCTAAAACTACAAAAGCAATATTTTGCACTATATTTAAGATAAAATTAGAAATAGCAATATCCTTTAAATCTCTTTTTAATCCTTGCTCTTTCATTACTATATTGTTTCCTTTCTTATTTTGTATTTATAAAACACAAAATTTAGGTTTTTTCATTTTCATCATCTGTGCCTGTTAAATAATCTTTATATTCTTTTTCTGTTTTATTTGCATCTCTTATTGCCATTTTTATAAAGCTTGTAATACTGTAACTCGCTGAAATTAGCCCAAAAATTATGCTAATAATTATCACCCAATTTCCAAGACTAAAAAAATCTTGAATTTTAGTTCCAATAAAAATCCAAATTCCAAAAGAAACTATAACATTTAGCCCCACTTGAGTTGCCATGCCAAAATATTTCATTGCCTCGCGATTGCTTTTATTTTTTTTCATAAAAGCCCCCTTATTTATAATTTCTATATATATAGTTTCATTATATCAAATTACATATAGAAATATCAATAACAAGATGTACAAAGATTACTAATTATTTGCATCCTTTTTGACTAGCTTTACTAATTCCCTTTTTTAGCTATTGATAAATTCAAATCTATCAACTGTTTTTCCATTAAATTCCACTTGCTCTAAAAACATATCTAATGGACGTATAAATAATTCATAATTTCCATATAAAGCACGATAAACAACATACTTTTCTCTAGTTTCGCTATGTGTTGCTACATTTACTGCCTCATACATATTCCCTTTAAAATGTCTATACAAACCTAATCTGACCATATTTACCTACCTTTGTTATTTTTTAAACAATCTCTTTGTATATTATAATGCACCCATTTAAATATTTCAAGGTGTATTTTGAGTATTTTTTGTTAAATTAAAAATAAAGTGTAAAAAATTTACACTTTATTTATATAATTCATCAGCTGAGCAATCAAAGATTTCATAAATAACAAAACATTTTCATCTTTTGGAATAGATATAGAGATATAAGGCTTATCTTGAGAGTTTATAAGCACTTTATATTTAGTGTCTTTTAAAAATTCCACAACGTTTATTTTATTAAAATTATCTGAATATAATATTAAATTGTCTTTTCTTTGCACTATTTCTTTTATGCCAAGCTTTGCAGCTCTTAGGCGAATTTGCGATACATCTATTAGCCCAATAACACTTTTTGGCACATCGCCATATCTATCAATTAACTCATCGATTAAATCACTAACATCCTCATCTGTTTCAACCATAGCTATTTTTTTATAACTTTCAATTCTATTTTGAGCAGATGGAATATACTATTCTGGAATAAAGGCATCAACTGAAACATCTATTATGCAATCGCTTTTTTGAGTTTCGATTGGCAATCCTTTTTCTAAGGCTATTGCTTGATTTAATAATTTAATATATAAATCATATCCAATACTCATTAAAAAACCGCTTTGTGTTTTACCTAAAACACTTCCTGCACCTCTAATTTCTAAATCGCGCATAGCTATTTTAAATCCAGAGCCAAATGAAGTAAATTCTTTAATTGCATTTAATCTTTTAACAGCTATTTCATTCAAAACTTTACTTTTTCTAAATGTAAAATAAGCATATGATTTTCTAGTTGAGCGCCCAACACGTCCACGAATTTGATATAATTGACTTAATCCCATAGTATCAGAATCTTCTATAATTAAGGTGTTACAGTTTGGAACATCTATTCCTGTTTCTATAATAGTTGTGCACACTAAAACATCTATTTCGCCATTAATTAAACTTCGCCACACTCCTGATAATGTTTGTTCATCCATTTTACCGTGAGCCACTGCAACAACTGCATCTGGCACCATTGCCCTAACTTTATTGGCGCACATTTCAATTGTTTCAACTCTATTGTGAAGATAATAGCATTGCCCCGAACGATTTATTTCTCTTTGCAATGCAGATTTTATTATATTTGAATCATATTCGCTAACATATGTTTCAATTGGTATTCTATCTATTGGCGGCTGCTCGATAGTTGACATATCTCTTATGCCATTCATAGCCATGCTTAGAGTTCTTGGTATAGGCGTTGCCGAAAGAGTTAACACATCAACGCCTTTAAAAGCTTCAACTAGTTTTTCTTTATGTGTAACTCCAAATCTTTGCTCTTCATCTATAATAACAAGCCCTAAATTTTTAAAATTAACGCTTTTTTGTATAAGTGAATGCGTTCCAATAACTATATCTGCAACACCATTATTTATATCTTTAATCGTTGCATTTCTTTGCTTTGGCGTTCTAAATCTTGAGAGCAGTTGAATGTTAATTGGAAAAGATTCCATTCTCTCCATAAACGTATTAAAATGTTGCCACGCTAAAACTGTTGTTGGAACTAATATGGCAACTTGTTTTGAATCCATAACGGCTTTAAAAGCTGCTCTAATTGCAACTTCAGTCTTGCCAACGCCAACATCGCCACATAAAAGCCTATCCATTGGAAAGCTAGATTGCATATCCTTTTTTATTTCTTTAATAGAGTTTAGCTGGTCGTCAGTTTCTTCATACATAAACCTTGCTTCAAAATCTTTTTGCCATTCAGTGTCGCTAGCGAATTGAAAGCCTTTTGCTTTTTGCCTTTGCGCATATAATTCAATAAGCTCTTTTGCCATTTCACTCGTTGCTTTTTTAGCCCTTTGCTTTGTTTTGTTCCAGCTATCTGAGCTTAATTTTGATAATTTCACCCTTTCATCATTTCCAGCATGATTATATCTTGAAATTAAATCTAATTGAGTTACAGGAACAAACAATGTATCTTTTCCAAGGTAGTTAATTTTTAAATAATCTTTAGTTATGCCTTGCATTGAAACTGTTTGTATTCCATTATAAACCCCAACACCATAGTTTTGGTGCACAACTAAATCTCCTTTAGAGATTTGCTCTAATGATATAATGGCATCTTTATTTTTAGTTTTTTGCCTTTTTTGCGTGTTTAAATTTATTTTTTTACTCGTAATGAGTGCAAATTTATGGCTAGGCAATGTAAAGCCTGCGCTAGTGTGCCCTGCCATAACGCCTACTGCACCATAATTTACATCACCTGTATTTTTAATGTATCCTGCTGATAAATTTTTACTAGATAAATCTCCTGCTAATGTTTTTGCATTTTTCTCAGTTCCTGCTAGCACACAAACTTTATATCCTTGATTTGTTAAAAACTGTATATCATCTTCTAATAAATCATATTCACCATTCCAAACTGGAGTTAGATTACAAGTGATATTAATTAAAGATGATAATTCTAATCCATCAGTACTTCTAAGAAAATCTTCTGTTATAACAGATGGGATTTTTTTCATACTATTTTGTAGCCTTGCAAAACTTAAATAAAAATCATCTAAATTTTTAGACAAAACATTTTCTTCAAAAAGCTGTTTTATATCTTCTGTTTGTTGCCAGTTAAAAGCATCATAGCTCTCTTTTATACTAATATAATCATCAAAAACAATAAGTGGATTTTCTAAATAATCTATAATAGTTTCTTTATCTTTATAGCAAAGCGAAATAAATTTATCCATACTTTGAGGGATAATCCCATTATTTAAGGTTATAAGTTCTTTTTCGCACGCCTTTAAAAATAAATCTTTTTGGGTTGTGCTAAGAGAATCTGCCATATTATTTATCTGTTTAATTGCAGTTTCTGTTTCAAAAAACAAAACCTCTTTTGTTGGCGATATATGAACTTTTTTAACTGCATCTATCCTTCTTTGAGTTAGAATATCAAATGTGTTCATTCTATCAATTTCATCGCCCCAAAATTCTATTCTAACTGGATTTTGCATATCAGGAGAAAATATATCAATTATATCCCCTCTTTTTGCAAACTGTCCAAACCCTTCAACCATTTCACGCATAATATAACCTGATTTTAATAGTTTTTGAGTTAAATCTTGCTGTTTTAGTTTTTGAGTATCTTTAATTGTGAAGGTGTTTTCTAAAAATCTTTCTTTTGGCATTGTATACATTAAGGCGCTATTAATAGGGGCAACAATTATTCTTGCCTTTTTTGAAATAATTTTACCTAATGTTTTTATTCTTGCATACTCATATTCTCTTGAAAAACTTTCGATATATCTTAAATTTAAATCTCTTGAAAGAAAAACTTCGACTTTATCCGTAAAAAAAGATAAGTCTTCATACAATTTATTTGCGCTTCTCTCATCTTTAGTGATAACTAAAATTTCTTTATCTGCATCAGTTTCAAGTGCAGATAAAATAGCAGCTCTTGCTGTTTTTGATAAGCCAAATAAACCTACTGGATTATTATATTTTAATATTTCTGATAAAAGTTTTTGATATTCTAAAGTTTTCTTTATTTCTTTAATAATCAATTTTTTCACCTTCTTTTTTTGATAACAACTAATGCCGTAAAACCCCCATAGATAGGGGTCTTACGGCTGTTATTTTATTTACTGTATTTGTTCATTGCTTTATCTCTATCGCCTTTAATGAATAGCTTGATACAATCCCATATATCTTTATACAATTCATTTAAAATTTCTTTTTCTTTACTTGAAAAATCGCTAAGCACCCAGTCGGCTAAATCATAATCTGGATGTGGCTTTTTGCCAACACCAACTTTAATTCTTGGAAAAACATCACCCATATTTGAAATAATGCTTTTTATTCCATTGTGCCCTCCTGCACTGCCCTTAGTTCTAACTCTTAATTTTCCAACATCTAAAGATATATCATCATATATTATAATAATATTCTCCATTGGAATTTTGTAAAATTTTGCAGCATCGCTAACACTTTTTCCAGATAAATTCATATAGGTTTGAGGTTTTAATAATATTCCCTTTTGCCCTGAAATTTCAATAGTATTATATAAAGCAAAAAATTTTGATTTTTGTATTTTTATATTTTCTTCTTTAGCTATATAATCAACAGCACAAAACCCAACATTATGCCTAGTATTATCATACTTTGCACCTGGATTTCCAAGGCCAACAATCATAAAGTTAAAGCCGTCTTTACTTTTAAAAAACATTAGTCAAATAAAGGAGAAACGCTTTGCTCTGAATAAATTCTTTTTATTGTTTCTGCAAAAACATCAGCAACGCTTTCAACTTTGATTTTATCAATTTTCTTTTCATTTGCAAGCGGGATTGTGTCTAAAATAATTAATTCTTCGATTGCACTATCTTGAATTCTTTGAATAGCAGGCCCTGAAAGAATACCATGCGTTGCACAGGCTCTAACAGATTTTGCACCTCTTTCTTTTAAAGAGTTTGCAGCATTACAAAGTGTTCCTGCTGTGTCGATAATATCATCAATAATGATAACATTTTTATCTTTAATATCACCAATAATGTTCATAATTTCTGAAACATTTGGTTTTGGTCTTCTTTTATCTATAATAGCAATTGGAGCATCAAGTTTATTAGCAAAGCTTCTTGCTCTATTAACGCTTCCTAAATCTGGGCTTACAACAACTATATCTTCTAAGCCTTTTCCTAAAAAGCTTTTTGTAAGCTTTGGCATTCCGTAAAGATTATCAAGAGGAATATTGAAAAACCCTTGTATTTGGGCTGCATGTAGATCCATTGTTAAAACTCTATCTGCGCCCGCTGCTGTTATTAAATCAGCAACCAATTTTGCACTGATTGGATCCCTTGCTTTACTTTTTCTGTCTTGGCGAGCATATCCAAAGTATGGGATAACTGCTGTGATTCTACCTGCTGAAGCTCTTTTTAGAGCATCTATCATTATTAATAGTTCCATTATATTGTTATTAACAGGTGGGCATGTGCTTTGAATTACAAAAACATCACAACCTCTAACTGTTTCTTTAATAGAAACTGTTATCTCCCCATCACTAAAAGTTCCCACTTCGCTTTTACCTACAGGTACTCCTAGTTTTTTTGAAATATCTTCCACTAATTGTTTGCTTGCATTGCAAGAAAAAATTCTAATATCACGGCCAGTAAATTTCATTTCCTTATTCCTTCTTCTTTTTTAATCACTATGTTTTTTCTTATAAGTCGACAGTTTGTTTTTAGCCCAATCAAGTTTATTTTCTTGTTTTGCTCTAGCCACTGCCAAGGCATCATTTGGAACATCTTTTGTTATAGTTGAGCCAGCTGCTGTATATGCGCCATCTCCAA
>CAZVOQ010000071.1:0-8009 GCA_964628475.1 uncultured Oscillospiraceae bacterium
TAACTCCAACATTATTTATTCAATCAGATGAAGATTATCGTTGCTGGATGAGTGAACCACTACAAATGTTTACGAATTTAAGACAAAGAGGTATTCCATCAAAAATTGCTTTATTCCATAAGGAAAATCACGAACTATCACGTTCTGGTAAACCTTATAATAGAATAAGCAGATTAAGAGAATGCTTAGAATGGTTTAATAAATATCTATAATAAAATTAAATAGTATATATTTAGAAATAAAAAAGAAACAAGTGATTTAACATCATTTGTTTCTTTTTTCATTATATTATAGAGTATTCTAAATTTTCATATAATAGTTTTGTTCCAATATTAATTTCCATTGGAAGTAAAGCCATGGCAATCATAAATAAATCTTTACTATCTTTATCTAATCTTTTTAAATAGGCATAATCCCCTTGAATATCTGCAACAATATATTCGCATTTTTCCATAAATAAACACCAGTCCTTTTAATAATATTATTTATTTTACCATATAAAGTTATAATTTTAAATAGGGAGAGTGAAAATAAATTCAACACCATTTTCTTTATTTATAACAGCATATTCACCATAATGATTTTCAATAATAGTTTTAACGATATATAGCCCAAGTCCAACGTTTGTGTTATCTTTTCTAGTTCTTGATTTATCTGATTTAAAAAAACTTTCCCAAATTTTATCTAAATCTTCACTAGGAATGTTTGTTCCATCATTATATACAGAAAATATAGCTTTATTATCTTGTTTTGATAATGAAATCTCGATAGTTTTATTGCTTTGAGTATGAGTAATAGCATTAGTGATATAATTTCCGATTGCTTGAGAAATATAATTTTTATCACCATCAATATTGATATCATTTTCAATATTAATTATTAAATTATAATCTTTAAAAATAGGTTTTAATTTTTCAATTTCATAAATAGCAATTTTAGAAAAATCAAAATTTTGTATATTAAGCTTTGATAGACCATTTTCTAAATTAGACATATCTAATAAATCTCGAACCATTTTATCTATACGAGAAACTTCTTCAATAATAGTATCATAATAAAATTCTTTATCAATTCCATCGATATCCTCTTTTAAATTTTGTGAATACATACTTAAAATAGCAAGAGGGGTTTTCATTTCATGAGAAACATTTGCAACAAATTCACGCCTCATTTTTTCAAGATTTTTTTGATAATCGGATTCTTTTTTAAGCTTTTTATTGGCAGTATTTAAATTTATAATATTTTCATTTAATCTTCTGGACATTATATTTATACTGCTTGCAAGGCTCTTTATTTCTAAAATTTTAATATCTTCATTAGCAAATTTTGAGAAATTTAAATTTGCTAAATCAAAAGAAACTTTTTCAATTTCTTCAATAGGTTTCGTAATGCTTTTAGAAATTCGTAAAGATAAAATAGCCCCTAAAATAGCAACAAAAATAGAAATCCATATTGTTGTGTTAGTAAAAAAATCGGCAGCACTTTGTATGGACTGTGTTGCAACTTGCATACTTACGAAAATATCTTGTTCTGAAAATTTAAATTTACCAACTAAATAGGTGAAGCTGTTTTCAATTTCACCTTCTGGGAACTCAAAAACTGCAGGCTTTTCTAAATATTCATCATCAGAAAATGTTATGAGTAAATTAGGGATAAATTGATAATCATTAGAGAAGTATTTTTGTTCTGTTACATATAAAACTCTATTATAAGTAGAAATTTCAACCCTTACATTTTCATTGTTTTCTATATTACTAGTTGAATTGCTGATGCTTTCGTATGTTCCATCAAAATTTTTCTTTATTTCATAAAATGTTTCTATCATTAAATCTTCTTTATATTCTTTATATAATGAGTTTGCAAAAAAAGAATAAAAGACAACTTGAAAAATTAAGCTTAATAAAATTAAACCTGAAAAAGAAAACAGTATTCGGTTTTTAATTGTTAATTTCATGTGTTTTAAGCCTCCAGTTTATATCCAACTCCATGAATGGTTTTTATAAGTTTTGCACTATCTAAAAGTTTTATACGAATTTGCTTTATATGTGTATCAACTGTTCTAAAATCTCCATCGAAGTCATAGCCCCAAACTGAATTTAATAATTGTTCTCTTGAAAAAATTTGTTTTTGATTGCTCATTAAAAATAACAATAAATCAAATTCACGTTTAGTTAAATCAACTTCCTTATTATCTAAAAAAAACATTCTTTTGCTAGAATTAATCTTTAAATTTTCAAGAATTAAATCCCCAGATTCAGTTTTACCACTTCTTTTTAGTATAGCATCGATTCTAGCTAATAAAATGGATAAAGAGTATGGCTTTACTATATAGTCATCAGCACCTTTTTCAAAGCCTTGCAATTGGGAAACTTCTTCTGCGAGTGCTGTAAGCATAATAATAGGAACAGAATTTTTATTTTCACGAATATCTTTTAAAACTTCATATCCATTTAAAATAGGCATCATAGCATCAAGTAAAATTAAATCAATTATATTATTATTTTTATAAAAAACATCTAATGCTTCTTGTCCATTTTCAGCAGTTAGAATATGATATTTATTAGCTAGTAAAAAATCTTTTAAGCCTCTTAGCATACGTGGCTCATCATCAACTAATAGAATGCAAATTTTATTATTTATCATAATATATCTCCTAATATATTTATTTCTTATTTATATTATCTTGCGATAATATAAATTTTAGTTTTTCTTTTTAGCAAGAAGAATAGCATAAAGATTACGCTTACAATCGCGAAAAACTAATAATATGTAATTATTAATATAATATCAGCAAAAAATGATGTATTTGTGATGATATTTTTTTCACACTAGTTACACAAAAATGATGAAACACATCACAATTGTATCAAAACAGAATATTAAACTAAGAGCATACCAAATAAAACTAAAAAATATAATTTACTATAAATAGAAAGGAAATTATTATGGAATATAATCAAAATCAAAATCAAAACTATGAGGTTATTTACACAGAAACTAAACCTTATTTAAATAGCCCAGAGATTACGCCGAAAAAAAATAAAAATAGCTCGAGTTTTTTTAAAAGAAGTATAGCGCTAGTAACAAGTGCTGCTGTTTTTGGAGTTGTAGCGGCTGGCTCATTTTATGGAGTTAGCGAGTTTTTAAATGAAGGAAATAATGAAGTGGCACTAGTAACACCAGCAGATACAGGAAACAATCAATCTAATGTTACAACAACTAATATGAGTGATAATTTAAGTGTTTCACAAGTGGCACAAAAAGCAACAAATTCAATGGTTTCAATTATAAATAATGGAGTGCAAACAGTTCAATCATATTTTGGCACAAGCTATCAAGAATCAGAATCATCAGGCTCTGGAATAATAGTTAAAGAAACCGAAGATGAGATATTTATTGCAACAAACTATCATGTTGTGGAAAATAGTTTAGAATTGCAAGTTGAGTTTTTTAATGATACAACTGTGATTGCAGAGTATAAAGGCGGAGATAAAAATAATGATATAGCTGTATTATCTGTTAATAAAAGCGATATAGACAGCGAAACTTTAAATTCGATAACTGTTGTTCCTATGGGTGATTCAGAAGAAATAGTTATAGGTGAGCAGGTTGTAGCAATAGGTAATGCCTTAGGATATGGGCTTTCAGTAACAAGTGGATATGTTAGTGCTTTAGATAGACCAGTAGTTTTAGAAAATAACTATTCTGTTAATATGATTCAAACAGATGCAGCGATAAACCCTGGTAATAGTGGCGGAGCGCTTCTGAATATGCAAGGCGAGTTAATAGGGATAAACACAGCAAAAACTGCCCAAACAGACGTTGAGGGAATAGGATATGCTATTCCGATTAGCGATGTTCAAAATTTAATTAATGAATTAATCGAACTTCCTGATAAAGTAGCGGAAGAAGAAAAAGGATATCTTGGAGTTTACACTTCAACAGTGGATCCAGAAATTTCAAAAAGTTATATGGTGCCAACAGGGGCATATGTTCAAGGAGTAGAGGAAAATACTCCTGCTCATAAAGCTGGAATACAAGAAAAAGATATAATAGTTGGGATTGATGGATATGAAATATCAGGTTCAGATGATTTAGCGGAAACATTATCGTATTATAAATCTGGAACAGAGATTTCAATCACAATCCAAAGACCAGGTGAAACTGGGTATGAAGAATTTGCTTTAAATCTTACTCTCACAAAGAGAGAATAATAGTTTTTTCAAAATTAAAAGCACTCACTTGAGTGCTTTTAATTTTTAGTGTATATATAGCTGTTTTTAATTTTACCAGTGCGAGAGATAATTTCTAAATAATATAGAACATTAAGCATGTTCTGAGCAGTTTTTAATTTGATTTTTAAAAATTTTGATAGGTCGTTACTCGTGAAATTATCAGGAATATTCTTTGGGAGTAAATTTTTAATATCATCTAAAGAATTGATAACTGTTTCATTTAAGATATTATCAGGGATGATATCTAGTTTTGTATGAGTTTTTCTCCATTTTTTTATTTTTAAATCAAGGCGGTATTCATTAGCAGTTATTTCAATAATATGAAAAGAGAGATTTTTATTTAATAATAAAGGCTTGATTTTGTAAAATTCATTAAAGATTTCATAAATATTATTTTTTTTAGGCGATTTTTTTTCTCGTATAATTTCTCCAGTTTCTTCGCTTATTGTGATTATATTTTTTGAAGAAATTATAGGATGCACAACACATACAGGATAGGATTTTAAAAATAAATCTAATTTAGGTTTTAGTTTATCAAAATTTTTGCTTTGTATTTCAATGATTTTACTACCTGTAAAAATATCTGCAATTCTTCTTTCGAGTTTAAATTCAAGGTAATATCCAGGTTCATAAAAATATTCCTTTAAAACGCTATGAACACTTTTTTCTGATAAAACACCGATGGAATCTTTTGAAGTAATATTATTTAATATTGTTTCTTTTGCAGAATTAAATTTAACTATATCGATAAAATCACCTCCGAGATATAAAAAATATTTTACATAAATACGTGTATATAGTATAATATATCTTGCAGTAGCTGTAAAGCTTTTAAAACAATGAGATTAGTTAAGGAGATAGAAATTATAAAAATGATTGATTTTATAATTAAAAAATTAAAAATTATATATAAATATTCAGTATCATTTGTGTTTATTATAGCAATAATTATCCCTATTTTATTTATAAATACAGAATCTGATAAAATTTCACAGGGTGAAAATAGGTTTTTAGCAAATATGCCAAAGCTTTTTGATGAAAATGGAGAGTTTGTGTTTGTTAAACAGGAGTATGAAAAATTTTTTAATGATAATATAGGATTTAGAAAAGAATTCACAAAATTAAGTGCATCTATAAATTATAATATTTTTAATAAATCTCCACTTACGTTTGCCCAGTTCGGCAAAGATGATTGGATTTTTTTTGCAACTGATGATAATCTTGAAATTGCTTACGGGGAATATCCTTTAACAGTTGAGCAATTAGAAAATTTAGCTACTGAGCAAGAAACAATTTATAATATATTAAAATTAAATGGGATAGAGTATGCCTTGATTTTACCACCTAGTAAGGTTAGTGTTTATCCAGAAAAATTAAATGAAAATTTAGAAATTATTAAAACGCCTAGTGATATACTTGCAGATTATATTGAAGAAAATACAAATGTTCCTGTTATTAGATTAAAACAAACACTAATTAACGAAAAAGAAAATCACCAACTCTATTATAAAACAGATACACACTGGACGTATATATCAACTAATATTGCTGCACAAAAAATTGCACAAGAATTTTATAACCTAGGATATATACAAAATAATTATTCTAATGTTCAGTTTGATTTTAAAGAGATTGATTTTTATGGCGATATGATAGCATCTATGCCGAATTTTGAATACTTAGAGCCTGAAAAAGTTAATGAAATGTATTTAACTAATGCACCATTTGAAAAAGTTGAACATCCTTTAATTCAAGAAATAATTGATAATAGGGATATGAATAAATATGTTAGTTATAACAATGAAACTGCTAGTAATGATGTGAGTTTTTTATTATATTCAGATTCAATGTTTGCAGATAGGGCAAGAGGGGATTCTTTAGCTGGGTATTTTACAGAGCTTGATATTATAAGATTTGATTATATATATAATCAATTTTTTATAAGTGATATTTTAGAACTTAATCCTGATATAGTAGCTGTTTCAGTTACAGAAAGATTAATAAGTAGATTAGTACATGGATTTGTTGATTATGAAATTAATAAAGTGAACTACACTGAACTTCCGATAAATTCAAATGAAGAAATAACAATTTATCTTGATTATTTTAGAACATATGTAGATGGAGTTATGGATATAAATATTAACACGTTGCCTAGTGATTCGCTTATTATTGATGGCTGGGCAATTGATAATGTTAATATGCTAGAGTTATCTGATGTATATGTGCAAATAGGTGATGATTATTATAATACAAACTACGGCAAGGAAAGTCAGTTTCTTGCTAGTCATTTTAATAATGAAAATTATGCTAATGCAAAGTTTGCAGTTAATATTGATGTAAACCAGCTAAGAAAAGATAATATAAATGAAATTTATATTATTGCAGTTTCAAAAGATGGAACATATCAATACGAAAAAATAAAATGCAATTTAATTTGGTAATAGAAAGGAATAAAGAATGGTTTTTTCATCAGTGATTTTTATATTTGTTTTTTTACCTATAACATTATTTATATATTATATATTACCAAAAAGTTTTAAAAATATATTTTTATTAATTTCCTCATTATTGTTTTACGCATATGGTGAGCCCAAATTTGTTTTTGTGATGATGGCTTCTATTATAATAAACTATTTGTTAGGGCTTTTGATAGATTTTGTGAAAAATAAAAGTGTTTTTATTAAACGACTAGTGCTTTTTATAAGTGCAGGATTAAATATTTCCTTGCTTTTTTACTATAAATATTTCGATTTTTTTATAGAGAATATAAATACTATATTCAATTTAGATGTTCCACTTAAAAATATTATCCTACCAATAGGAATTTCATTTTTTACTTTTCAGGGGATGTCGTATTTATTTGATTTATATCAAAGCAAAGTGCCAGTGCAAAAAAACATTATAAATATAGCTTTATATATTGCTCTTTTCCCACAATTAATAGCAGGCCCAATAGTTAGGTATTCAAACGTTAATGAGCAGATAATTAGTAGAAAACTTTCACTAGAAAAATTTAATATAGGTGTAATGAGATTTACAACGGGGCTGTTTAAAAAAGTTGTATTTTCAAATCAATTTGCTGTTTTAGCAGATTTAGCTTTTAATGATATATCAAATGAAAGAAGTGTTTTATTTGCTTGGATGGGTGCAATAGCCTATACTATTCAGATATATTTTGATTTTTCAGGCTATTCAGATATGGCAATTGGACTTGGGAAAATGCTAGGTTTTGACTTTTTGGAAAACTTTAATTATCCATATATATCCTCATCACTTACTGATTTTTGGAGAAGATGGCATATTTCTTTAAGTACATGGTTTAGAGATTATGTATACATACCATTAGGTGGAAATAGAAAAGGAAATACATATCTTAATTTAATTATTGTGTTTTTTATAACAGGGCTATGGCACGGTGCAAGTTGGAATTTTGTTATTTGGGGGCTTTGGCATGGATTATTTTTAATAATTGAAAGGCTTTTAAAAAATAAAAATCTTAAACTACCAACTATATTTAATTGGATTTACACAATGATTGTTGTAATATTAGGCTGGGTAATGTTTAGGGCTGTAGATTTTACTTTAGCTTTTAATTATATAAAAGATATGTTTGGTTTAAATAAAAATCAGTTGTATGAAATAAAAGATTTAGTGCAGCTTAATAATTATATTATATTATTAATATTTGCAGTAATTGCATCAATACCACTAGCAGATTTATTGAAAAACAAAATGAATGCGAAAATTAGCTCTATAATTGAAATTTCAAAA
>CAZVOQ010000072.1:0-7899 GCA_964628475.1 uncultured Oscillospiraceae bacterium
ACATCTTCGTTTATTATAGCCCCTGAAGTATCAAGGGCTATATTTATATTATCTTTTTTTAATAATCTTATTAGCTTAGTTATATTCTCAGCTTGCATCAATGGCTCGCCACCTGAAAAGGTAACCCCACCTTTATTTTGAAAATATGGGATATATCTTTTGATTTTTTCGTGCAATTTTTCAACACTTATCTTGTTTTGTGTTGAAAACTCTTGCGTTTCAGGATTATGGCAATAAATACATCTTAAAGGGCATCCTTGCAAAAACACCCCGTATCTTACCCCCGGCCCATCAACTGCTGAAAGCGATTCAATTTTATTTATATATAAATAATCGTTCATATTACATACTGCTATGATATGTTCTTGAAATAACTTCTTCTTGCTGTTTTTTAGTTAAAACATGAAAATCAACAGCATATCCACTAACTCTAATAGTTAAATTAGGATATTCTTGCGGATTTTTCATTGCATCAATTAGCATTTCTCTGCTTAAAACATTAACATTTAAATGATGAGCATTTTGCATAAAATAGCCCGACATAATGCAAACTAAATTTTCTATTTGCTCTTCTTTTGTTTTTCCTAATGCTTTTGGAACAATAGCAAATGTGTTGCTAATTCCATCTTGGCAATCTTCATAGCTAATAGCTGCAACGCTGTTTAAGCTTGCTAATGCACCATTAACATCTCTTGAATGCATAGGATTTGCCCCTGGTGCAAATGGCTCGCCTTTTTTTCTTCCATCAGGCGTTGCCCCTGTTTTTTTACCATAGGCAACATTTGAAGTTATTGTAAGGGCTGAAAGCGTGTGTTTTGAATTATTATACGCTTCATTTTTTCTTAATTCATTTATAAATAAATTAGTTATATATTTTGCTAATTTATCAACTCTTTCATCGTCATTTCCGTATTTTGGAAAATCTCCCTCAATTTCAAAATCAACCACAACTCCCCTTTCATCAAAAATAGGAGTAACTTTTGCATACTTTATTGCACTTAATGAATCTGTTATTATAGATAGCCCTGAAATACCAAAAGCCATTAATCTTTCTATTTCTGTATCATGAAAAGCCATTTGAAGCCTTTCATAGGCATATTTATCATGCATATAATGAATTACATTCATTGTGTTAACATATAGTTTTGCAAGCCATGAAATATAAAATTCTAATCTCTGTTTAACATCATCAAAGTTTAGCGCTTGATTATTATTTACTGCATCTTTAACAGGACCTATTTGTTTTGCTTCTATTTCATCTTTACCACCATTTAAAGCTATTAACAATAATTTTGGCAAATTACATCTAGCGCCAAAATACTGCATTTGTTTGCCCATTTTCATCGCTGAAACACAGCAAGCTATTCCATAATCATCGCCATATTCTTTGCGCATAATATCATCATTTTCATATTGAAGTGCCTGAGTGTCTATAGAAACTTTTGCACAGAATTTTTTATAGCTTTCTGGCAATTCTTTTGAGAATAATATAGTCATATTAGGCTCTGGAGCACTTGAAAGAGTGTATAAACTATTTAAAATACGATAGCTAGTTTTCGTTACCATATGTTTATTATCTAAACTTATTCCGCCATCAGCTATTGTAACCCAAGTTGGATCTCCTGTAAAAAACTCATTATATTCAGCTGTTCTTAAATGCCTAACTGCTCGTAGTTTTAAAACAAAATCATCTATAATCTCTTGAGCTTGCTTTTCATTTAAAATATTATTTTTTATATCTCTTTCAAAGTAGATATCTAAAAACGTTACTATTCTGCCTATACTCATTGCTGCGCCATTTGTTTCTTTTATTGCGCCAAGATAGCCAAAATACAGCCATTGAACGGCTTCTTTTGCATTAGTAGCTGGAAGCGAAATATCGCATCCATATTTTTGAGCTAAATCTTTTAGGTAATACATAAATGAAATTTGCTTTGATAAATTTTCAACTGTTTGAATATTTTTTTCAGTCATATCTTTATTTGAATATTCTACTTTATCTTTTAATTTTTCATTAATTAAAGCATCCATACCATACAAAGCAACTCTTCTGTAATCTCCAATTATTCTTCCCCTGCCATAAGCATCAGGAAGACCTGTTAAAAGCCCTGTGTGCCTTGCTGCTAACATCTCTTTTGAGTAAACTCTAAAAACGCCATCATTATGAGTTGTTCTATATTTAAATTGATCTTTAACCTCTTCACTTAGCTCATACCCATAATCATTTAGTGCCTGCTTTACAACCCTTATTCCACCAAAGGGATTTATACCTCTTCTTAAAGCTTTATCTGTTTGCAAGCCCACAATAATATCTTTATCTTCTAAAATATATCCTGGCTCATGGCTTAATATTGTGCAAACTTTAGTTGTATCCACATCTAAAAGCCCGCCTTTTTCTCTTTCTTTTTCTAAAAGCCTTGAAAACTCATTAAATACATCTTTTGTTCTTTGAGTTGCCTCTTCTAAAAAATTCTCATCACCATCATATGGAGTGTAGTTATTTATTATAAAATCTCTTACATCAACTGATTCTTGCCAATTTCCTTTTTTAAATCCATCTTGTACTCTAATTAACATTTGATTCACCCTCTCAAAATTAAATATTTAAACTGATTTATGCAAAACTTTTAGTATTTTTTATTGTATATGGTTTTTTTTAAAATTGTCTTATGTATTAATTATATCCTTTCTTCAACTAATGTCAATACTTATTTTGTAAAAAATCAATATATATTGTGTTTATTTTTTAACGCATGCGTATATATAGTATGTATAGCTTAACTTTAAATATTGCAAATAAGTGATATTACATAGAAAAAATATGCATATTTTATATGTATTTTCCATATATATTAATTATTTAATACCACTTTAACTAAGAAAGGACTACCACCTTATGATTTATAAAGATTTTTTGAGTATGGGGCTTACTAGGAGTGAAGCTATGGCTATCTACATAATAAAAACAGGCGAAACTGTTAGGCAGACAGCTGCAGTATTTAATATCTCTAAAAGCACAGTGCATAAAGATTTAACAACTAAGCTTAAATATGAAAATTTAGAATTATATAAACAAGTAAATAAAGTTTTGCAACATAATAAACAAGTTAGGCACATTAGAGGTGGAATGGCAACTCGTTTAAAATACCACAATAAAAGGGTAAATCAGCAAAATAACGAAAAAAGCGTATAATATATTTTAAAAATACATATTTTTTACATATTTATTAATATAATCTTGATTTTATTACAAAAACATGCTAATATAATGCATATATATTAAATTAGGAGTGTAAAGTTATGGAAAAAGAAAAATTAATTGATATTGTTGATAATCTTCAGTCAATAATTATTGATGCAAGCGATAAAATTTGGGAATATGGCGAAATATATTTCCAAGAAGAAAAAAGTGCTAATTTATTAGCTAATATCTGTAAAGAGCATGGATTTTCTGTTGAAATGGGCGTTAGCGGTATGCCAACGGCTTTTGTTGCTAAATGGGGCACTGGCTCTACTACTATTGGCTTTTTAGCTGAATACGATGCTTTAGAAGGCGTTGCTCAAGCTAAGGGAGTTTT
The DNA here is from genome assembly GCA_964628475.1 of uncultured Oscillospiraceae bacterium. Taxonomy (GTDB): domain Bacteria; phylum Bacillota; class Clostridia; order Oscillospirales; family Ruminococcaceae; genus RGIG3102. The sequence goes on from CAZVOQ010000072.1 coordinate 3,579, forward strand.
TGAAAAGCAACTTCCTAATACAGAAAACACTGTTTCTGGCCATGGCTGCGGGCATAATGCGCTAGGCGCTGGCTCACTTGGAGCGGCACTCGCTTTAAAAGAATACGCTACTAAAAATAATCTTGATATTTCTGTTCAATACTTTGGCTGTCCTGGTGAAGAAAACGGAAGTGGCAAAGTTTTTATGGCAAGAGATGGATTATTTAATGAATGTGATATCTGCCTAACTTGGCACCCTGGCGATGAAAATAATATTATAGGTGTTGGCTCACTTGCAAATTTAAGCGTTAAATTTGAATTCACAGGGCTAACTAGCCACGCTGCGGCTCACCCTCATCTTGGTAGAAGTGCATTAGATGCAGCAGAGCTTATGAATGTTGGCGTTAATTATCTAAGAGAGCATATGATACCAGAAGCTAGAATTCACTATTCATATCTTGATGCAGGCACAAAAGCCCCAAATGTTGTTCAAGATTATGCATGTACATATTATTTTATTAGAGCTCCAAAAGCAAACCAAATGTTTGATTTAGCAAAAAGAGTTTATAAAGTAGCTCAAGGTGCAGCTATGATGACTGAAACAGATGTTAAAATAAGCATAATGGACGGACTTTCTGATTATATTCCAAATTTAACACTTGGAAATTTAATGGCTGAGTGCTTTAAGGAGCTAGGCCCTGTTAACTACACAAAAGAAGATATTGAAATGGCTAAAAATTATTCTAAGTATTTTGGTGAAGAACAAATATATTCAGCTAAAAAAGCATTAGCTGCAGCTTATAATAAAACGCCTGATTTGTATGATGATATTTATTTAGATAATTTAGTTCCACAGTATAAGCACACCCCAGATAAAGCCCTTCCAGGCTCAACAGATGTTGGCGACACTAGCTATTGTGTTCCTACTGCACAGTGCAATGTCACTTGTATGGCTATTGGCACACCAGGACACTCATGGCAGCTAACAGGTCAATTATCATCACCACTAGCTCATAAAGGAACTGTTCACGCAGCAAAAGTTATGGCTTTAACAGCACTAAGGGCTGTTTTAAATCCTGAAATAATTCAAAAAGCTAAGGCTGAACATAAAATAAATGTTCCAAACGGATATATATGCCCTACGCCAGACGATGTAAACCCTGATATTCCAAAATAAAACAAAAAAAAATGCTTAAACAGATACAGTTTAAGCATTTTTTATTTTATTCAATTATTCTAATCCTAGTTTCATCATATCTATCAACAAATTTATTTGCATTTTCATCTTCTGGATAGCCTATTGCAATAACGCTAAATGGAATTAAATTATCCTTTAAATCATATAATTTCAAAATATAATCCATTCTTTCTTTATCAGGTGCTGTTCCATACCATACAGAGCCTAGCTCTAAATCAGCTGCTTGCAATTGGATATTTTGAGTTACTGCTGCTAAATCTTGCTGATAATAATCACCATATTTAAATCTATCTTTGTTTGCTAAAACGATAATTCCAAGATTTGCCCCTTTTAAACTAGAAGCATATGGATTATATTTTGACAATTCTTCTAATTTTTCTTTCCCTTTAACTATTATAAATTCCCATGGTTGCTGATTTCCAGCCGATGGAGCTTGCATAGCTGCACGCATAATTTTATCTAATTTCTCTTGTTCAACTTGCTTATTTGTGAATTTTCTCACACTTCTTCTTGTAAAAATAGCATTCATATTTTCCACCTTTTAACTTTCTAATAATATTTATCACTTTTCAGTTTTATAAATACATCTTAAAACATAAAAGTGATAAACTCGTTAAAATGCAGTAAAAAATTAATAGCTAAGTCCAAAGCTTATATTTAATGCTTTATTTATCTTATTTATATCATCATTATCAAGAGCACCTGTTTTCTCTTTTAATCTTTTTTTATCTATCGTTCTAATTTGTTCTAAAAGCACAATGCTATCTTTTGTTAATCCACAGCTATCGCCTTTAATAAGTATATGAGTTGGCAGAGTTGATTTATCTTGTTTTGACGTAATGGCTGCTGCTATAACTGTTGGTGAGTGTTTATTTCCCATATCGTTTTGCACTATTACAACTGGCCTTGTTCCGCCTTGTTCACAGCCAATTACAGGGCTTAAATCTGCATAAAAAACTTCGCCTCTTTTAATATCCATTTTTAATATTCCTTTCTTAATGTTTTTATTTATATTTATTATGGATATTAATTTTATCTTTTATTCAAAAAATTATAAAAAAATAGAACCCTAAGGTTCTATTTTAATTTTTTATTCACTTGCAAGTGCAGTGTTTAACCAAACAGCTCCTACATCAAGGGCATTATACATACCATTTTTAATTCCTTGCTTTACCATTCTTTCCATGATATCAAGGCTTGTGTCCGTAGCAATCAGCGATACGTGAATTTTATCAGCAACGCTTACCCCTTGAACATCTTTACTGCTTAGTATTTTTAAATATACTATGTATTTATCTGCTGGATCTCCATAATATATTTCATCATTTTTTCTTGCGATTGGCTTGCCTTTATACAGTTTTGGTGTTTCCATTTCTTGTTATTCCTTTCTTTCAAGTTTAAAAATTAAAATTTCTAAACTTTTTTATTTGGGAACAATTAATCAAGATAGTTTTTTAATAAACTTTGAAGTATATCATCTCTGTCTAATTTGCGAATCTTGTTCCTTGCACCTTGATGAGTAGTTATGTAAGTTGGATCTTCAGAAAGAATATATCCCACTAATTGATTTATTGGGTTATACCCTTTTTCTTTTAATAAATCATACACTTCTTGTAAAGTTTGTTTTATTTCTTCATCTTTTTCGTTATAAATAGAAAAAACCGCCGTTTTATCAGTCATACTTACATACCCCCATTATTTTATATTTATTAATATATATTCTACCCTAAACTTATGTTTATTTCAAGTATAAACCTTAAGTTCTTAAAAATATGTCGATTTTTGATAAGTTGTCTAAAATAGTTTTAACACAATTTTCTGCAATACTCTCAGTTAAAGTGGCATTTTTATCTCTTAAAACTATATTATATGCCATACTTTTTTTACCATCTTCAATATGAGTGCCTGTGTAAACATCAAAAAGTTTAACAGATTCTAAATATTCAGGACAACTTTCTTTAATTATTTTAATTATATCACCATTTTGTGTTTCTTTCGTGCAAACTAGAGCTAAATCTCTGCTCATACTTGGAAATCTGCTTAATTGTGTGTACTGAATGATGCCCTCAATAGCATTTTTCATTTCTTTTGCATTAATATCAGCTATAACAACCTTTGTTTTCATATCGTAATTTGATAAAACTATTGGATGCATTTCGCCAATTGTACCAATTTTTTTGCCTTGAACATATATATCGGCACATCTACCTGGATGATACATTTCATTTTCAGTTTGTCTAGTAAATTCTAAATCACTAATATTAAACATTGAAATAAATTTTTCAACCACACCTTTTAGATAGAAAAAGTCTTTATCTTCTCCATATGCACCTAAAATAAATTTTGGTGTTTCAGTTGGCAATTCATCAATTGCATTTTTAGTATATTCAGTTGCATTTTCAAATAATGAAACTGTTTCAACTCTTGAATTATAGTTTCTTTGAAGAACGCCCATCATAGAAGCAACTGCAGTTGAGCGCATAACAGAAGTATCCTCGCCTAGTGGATTTGTGATAACAACTGGACTTCTTAAAGGATTTTCTTTTGAAAGATTTAATAAATCAAAGCTTTTAGGTGAATAGAATGAATATGTTTCTATTTCATAAAATCCAAATCCTAATAAATGATTAATAGCCTGCTTTGTAAAGCTTTGCATAGGAGATAATTTTGCTGTTGCAGTGCCTTTCATAATAGTTGATGGCAGTTTATCATAGCCATAAATTCTAGCTACTTCCTCTGCTAAATCATACATTTTTGTAACATCGTCTTTTGCTATATCATATCTTGAAGTTGGAATAGTTACAACATTGTTTTCAACTTTTAAATCTAGGCGATTTAATATATCAATAATTTCTTTATCTTCTATATTTGTTCCTAGAATTTTATTGATTTTGTTTGTATCTAAATCAATTTTTCTTTCTTGTCTTTTATCAGCATAAACATCGATAAAGCCACCAATTATATCGCCAGCATCTAGCTCTTTAACTAATTTTAATGCAAAAGCTAACGCAGGATAGCAGTTATCAGGATTTAATCCTTTTTCGTATTTGCCTGAAGCTTCTGTTCTTAAATTCAGCTTTTTAGAAGTAGTTCTAACGCTTGTCCCATTAAAGCAAGCAGATTCAAACACAACCATATTTGTAT
>CAZVOQ010000073.1:0-7776 GCA_964628475.1 uncultured Oscillospiraceae bacterium
AATAAGAACACTCTTCTATATTTTGATAAAAATTTCGATATAAAAACAGGCATTAAACGCCTCCTAAATTTATTTTTTCTATATAATTTTACAATATTTTGCACAAATAATCAACCTATATTTATATATTCTTATTATTAACTAAAATTAATAAAACTCTCACTAAAACTGTGAGAGTTTTATTTCTTAGATTATATATTTAAATCCAGACTAACTTTCATTGCATCTTTAACGCTTTTTGCTGTTTCATTGCCTATTATATTTGCTTTTGCAGTTCCAGCCATAATAATTTCACGAACCTCTTCTTTGTGATTTTCGTAGTAATTTCTTCTTTCTCTAAACGGATCAAGCATATTATTTAATTTTTCAGCCAGTAATTTTTTACATGCAACACAGCCGATACTTGCATTTCTACACATTTCATTTATATTTTCGTGCTCTTGTTTATTGAAAGCTTTATGATATTTACTAACCATACATACACTAGGATCGCCTTTATCAGTTAAAGCAATTCTTTGAGGATCCGTTACAGCTGCACGCACTTTATCACTAACGGTTTTTGCATCATCTGAAAGATAAATAGCATTCCCTAGGCTTTTACCCATTTTAGAATTTCCATCAAGCCCTGCTAAACGAGGCGTTTCACTTAATAAAATTTCTGGAACTTTAATTGTTTCGCCATATAAATCATTTAATCTTCTAACGATTTTTCTTGTCTGCTCCATATGTGGCTGTTGGTCTTCTCCTACTGGAACTAAATCTGCATTACAAAATGTGATATCGGCTGTTTGGCTAACTGGATACCCTAAAAAGCCATATGTTAAATCATCATATCCATAGTTTTTCGCTTCTGTTTTAATAGTTGGATTATGGCGAAGTGAATTAACTGATACAAACATTGAATAAAATATAGTCAGCTCTGCAATAGACGGAACAGCCGATTGCTGAACGAAAGTAACCTTGTTTGGATCAAGTCCTACTGAAAGATTATCATACATAACCTCAAAAATACTTCTATTTATAACCTCTGGATTTTCAAAATGTGTTGTTAAAGCTTGAATATCCGCAAGTAAAATTAATGTTTCATACTCATCTTGTAATTTAACTCTATTAGCTAATGAGCCAACATAATGCCCTAAGTGAAGTTTACCTGTTGTCCTATCACCTGTTAAAATCCTTTTTTTCATAATAAAATCTCCTTTTCAAAAAAATAAAAAAGTTTCCACCCAAAAAGGATGGAAACTTATTGTTCCAATTTTAATGCCACCTTCGTGCACGTACCAACATACGCTTTCTATATAACGGCTAGAATATTCCGTCGGCTACTACTAAAGCTATGCTTTTTCGCTCCGCCCTCATAAGTCCATTCAAAAATTAATGAAATATTGCTTTACACCACACAGCAACTCTCTAAAATTTCATAATAAAATTCTACTACTCTTAATCATAGGTTTACTATTAACTTTAAGTGTATTATACATCAAAGAAAATTAAATTTCAATAGCTATTTTTAAATTACAAGTTTTTTACTCACACATCCAGATTTTTCATTTCCTAGCGTAAATAAAATTTCTTGAGATTTTTTTGCTTTGATTATATAAATCATCTCTTTTGTTAGGCTATCATGTTTTTCTGTAATTATATTATCGTATGAATACATCGTTTTTATTCCAGAAAAACCTTCTAAATGCCCAACATTTGTTATTTTATTTCCTATTATTAGCTCGCCATCAAAATCTAAAGTAGCAACTAATTCTTTATCAACTTTTAAAGCTTTTGCCTCATTTGTTATAAATGTTGGCAGATATCCATTGTTAGAAAATGTTGCAATTATTTTATATGTGTCAGTATCGATTTTTTCTGATATTAAACTATCTATGGATAATTTCGGTAATGTTTGAGCCATCCTCAAGCAAAACGCTGTGTTTTTTTCCATTTCTTGATTTAAAAATTCAGGTGGGCAGTTTTGATATGTGAATTTAAAATCATAAGAGCCTATCTCAACTTCTCCTAGTTGTTCATGATTAAATTTTTCCCATTCCTTAATTGGTTTTCCTGATTTTAAACTCTTAACATTTTCATCTATCCATTTGATACATTTATACGTATTTTCTTCTTTTTCTTTATCTGTAAAAGGTCTGCTACGTGGATACATATTTTCAACGCCTGCACGTGATTGTAAATCCCATAATTCTGCTGTATATGATGGGATTCCTTGAGTATGATATAGCCAATCATCAAAAGCTCCCGATGAATAGTTCACTTTATCAGTTAAAAAAGCATCAAAAATATTAAGGCAAGGATAGCCTGTTTCCTCTGTTGCCATTTCTCCTATTTCACGAAACATTCTCATATCTCTTGCATCGGCATCTTTTTCTGATTTAGTCCCTGGTGGGTAAATATAGCATCCGCCTGTTGTATGATAGGTAACTCCAGAACAGATATTTTTATGAGATAATATAAAATCAGCAACTGCTTTATTTTCAATATTTGAAAGTGGATAATCTCCAGCTCCTGGCTGTCTTGCTTGTGGAGCCCAGCCAAATGGGTAGTTTCTATTAAAATCAAGCCCCCATTTATTTTCAGCTGGAAAAACATTTATTCCATCGTAATTTATAATAAATCCTTCTGGATAAACATTATAATATTCTCCACCAAAATCTGCTGGCATACGCTTAACCATTAATCTACTATCAAATTTTGATTCTTTCCAAGCACCTTGTGAAGATTTTACTCTCATAATTCTAATAACTCCATCTCCATCTATATCAGCTGGATGAAGCCCATCTGAAAGCTCTTTAAATGGATATGGTCTATTCACACTACGAAGCTTATTATCCGTAGTTAAATAACTTTCTGCGCCATCAGGCGATACACGTGGAATAACATAAACTGTGTTTTTGTCTAAAAGCTCTTTAATTGCTTGATTTTCGCTATATCCATCAACTAAAGCTTTTATTAAATGAAGTGCTGCCATTGAGCCAGTAACTTCTCCTGCATGATGATTTCCATCAACATAAAATGCTGGCTTTAAATTATCATCGCCTGTTTTTAAATTTGTTATTGTCATCACATAGATATCTCTATTTTCTTTTGTTTTTGCTAGTGATGAAAGAATTGTAAAATCCGGGTGGTTATTTGCTATTTGCTTTAGCATGCTTTCCATTTCATTATACTCATAATAATGATCAAATAAATATTTTTCCATTCTTTTTTTATCCTTTCAATATGTTTTTGTATTATTATACTACTTAATTTCTAAAAAATCAATATTTTATACATATTTATTGTATTTTTATAAAATTTATTTTAATAAATGTTGTATATTATAAATAATAATGATATAATAAATAAAATTATAAATTAAAAAGGAAAGCAAATGAAGAATATAACAATGGGCATATTAGCTCACGTAGACTCTGGAAAAACCACTTTAAGTGAAGCTATGCTTTTTAAATCAGGTAATATAAAAAAATTAGGCAGAGTTGATAGTAAAGACGCTGTTTTAGACACTCATACTTTGGAAAAAATGCGTGGTATCACTATTTTTTCAAAACAAGCAGTTTTAAATTTAGATAATACTGAAATCTCTTTATTAGACACCCCTGGTCATATAGATTTTTCTAGTGAGATGGAGAGAGTTTTAGCTGTATTAGATTATGCTATATTAGTTATAAACGGCTCTGATGGTATTCAAAGTCATACAAAAACTTTATTTCAATTAATAAAAAAACACAATATACCATCTTTTATTTTTATAAATAAGATGGATTTAATTTCTGCTAATAAGGAAAAAGTTTTTCATGATTTAAAAGAAGAATTTAATTTAAATTGTATTGATTTTTCTTTAGAGAAATCTAATTTAAATGAGCAACTAGCTTTAGCAAGTGAAAATTTATTAGATGAATATTTACAAACTCAAACTATTTCTATTAATAGTATAAAAAAAGAAATTGAAAAAAGTAATATTTTTCCTTGTTTTTTTGGCTCTGCTTTAAAGTTAGATGGTGTTACAGAGTTTTTAAGTGCAATTGATAAATACACAAATGATAAAAATATTACGGGAGAGTTTTCTGCAAAAATTTTTAAAATATCAAGAGATAAAGATAACAATCGCCTTAGCTATATAAAAGTTATTTCTGGGCAAATAAAGGTGAAATCCGAAATAAATGGCGAGAAGATAAATCAAATTAGAGTTTATAATGGGGACAAATTTGAAACAGTTAGCCAAACTACTGCTGGAAAAGTTTTTGCTTTAGTGGGGCTAAATAATAGCTATGTCGGTCAAGGTATAAACACCGATGATGATTTAGCCTCCATTCAGCCAATTTTAAATTATTCTATTGAAATTTCAAGTGGAGAAGATGTTCTTAAAGCTTATGAAGAATTAAAAATATTACAAGATGAAGATCCAACTTTAAATATTATTTGGAATGAAGAAACTAAATCGATTAATATTCGCCTTATGGGTGATATTCAAATTGAAATTTTACAAAATATAATAAAAGATAGATTTAATATGGATGTAACCTTCTTGAAAGGCGAAATTTTATATAAAGAAACTATTAAAGAGCCTATTGAAGGAGTTGGCCATTTTGAGCCACTTCGCCATTATGCCGAAGTAAGATTATTATTAGAGCCTTTAGCTGAAGGAAAAGGTATAGTTTTAGCTAGTGCTTGCAGTGAAGATATTTTGCCTGGAAATTTTCAGCATTTAATTTTTTCTAATATTCGCAGTATCCAGCATAAAGGAGCTTTAATTGGCGCACCATTAACTGATGTTAAAATAACTTTAGTTAATGCAAGGCATCATATTAAGCATACTGCTGCTGGCGATTTTAGAGAAGCAAGCTTTCGAGCAATTCAGCAAGCTTTAAGAAAAGCTAAGTGCGAAATAATCGAGCCTTATTATAATTTCACAGTTGAATTACCTTTGGATAATCTTGGCAAATTAATGTCGGATATGCAAAGATTTAAAGCTGATTTCTCGCCTGCCTTAATCAATGAAAATATTGCTATTTTATCTGGAAAATGTCCTTGTGCAAATTTAATTAATTATAATAAAGAATTAATTAGCTACACTAAAGGCACAGGAAAGCTTTCATTTAATCTTGCTGGTTTTTTCACCGCTCACAATCAAGCTGAACTAATTAAAAAATACAATTACAACTATCAAGAATATCTTCACTCAAATCCAAACTCAGTTTTTTGCGAAAGTGGAAAAGGTTTTATCGTAGATTACAATGATGTTGAAAAATATGCGCATACACCTATTTATTTGCAAAAAGAGCCCGAAATTATCCCTAAACAAACAATTAAACAAAATGCTATAAAGCACTACTCTAGCTTTGCAATGGATAAAGAGCTTTTAAAGATTTTTGAAAAGACCTATGGTAAAATTAAAACAGACTCTTTTTTATCTTTTAATTCCCAAAAACCCACTATAACTACAAATGCCATTGATTTAGTTGGCTACACTTCTTCTGATGAATACCTATTAGTTGATGGGTATAATATTATTTTCGCTTGGGATGATTTAAAAAATCTTGCAAAAGATAATATAGATGCAGCTAGAGATAAATTAATGGATATAATGTGTAATTATCAAGGATTTAGGCAATGTGAAGTTGTTTTAGTGTTCGATGCATATAAAGTAAAAGGTGGACAAACTAGCATTGAGAAATATCATAACATAAGTGTTGTTTACACAAAAGAAGCTGAAACTGCTGATATGTATATTGAAAAAGCAACTAAAAATTTATCTAAAAACAGAAAAGTTAGAGTTGCAACTTCTGATGCTTTGCAGCAAATGATAATTTTAGGACATGGTGCATTAAGAGTATCTGCAAAAACTTTTGAAATCGAAGTTAAGGAAATCGAAAAAGTTATACGTGAATTTTGTATATAAATTCAATTATTTCATTCCGTAAAATTAATATTAACTTTAAAATATGCATTTTATCGCTTGATTTAATGCATATTTTTATATATTAATGCATATTTAGTCATTTTACACAAAACTCATTATATATGTTTTTTAATATTTATACATAAAATATGTTGATTTATACATTTCATCATGATATAATACCAACATAACAAAAAAACAATTACATTTTTACAGGAGAAATATTATGAAAAAATTATTAGCATTAGCACTAAGTGCAGTATTATTAATGGGGCTTACAGCTTGCTCTTCAAGCGAAGAAACCTCAACAACACAGGAAGCTACAACAGAAACTACAACAGAAACTACAACAGAAGAAACTACTAAACTTGATGAAGTTTTAGAAAGCGGAAAATTAGTTGTAGCAATGAGCCCAGACTTTGCACCATATGAATTTATTGATTTAACAACTGGTGAAGTTGTTGGTGCTGAAGTTTCACTAGCTCAATATATTGCTGATGAAATGGGCTTAGAATTAGTTATTGAACAAATGGATTTTAACGCATGTCTTGCTGCAGTTCCACAAGGAAAAGTTGATATATCAATTTCTGGTTTTGCACAAACTCCTGAAAGAGCTGAAAATTTAGAGTTTTCAGTTGGCTACAAATGGGAAGATGAAACAGGCGATTCAGGGCAAACTTTTATAGTTTTAGAAGAAAACAAAGATTTATACAAAACAGCAGATGATTTATCAGGAAAAATAGTTGGTGCACAAGCTGCTTCACTTCAAGAAGAATTTGTTAAAACTCAAATGCCAGAAGATGTAATTCATGAAACAGTTACAGCTACAACTGATGGTGTTCTGCAATTAATCAATGGAAAAATTGATGCACTAGTAGTTACAACTGATAATGCAGAGCAATTTCAAGCAAACTATCCTGAATTACACATAAGCGATTTTAGATTTGAATATGAATCACCAGGAACTGTTGCTCTAGGTAAAAAAGGCGAAACTGAATTAATGGAAGCTGTTAGCGCTGCTATCACAAAAGCAACTGAAGAAGGCTTATTCCCTGTATGGCTAGAAGAAGCAAACGAATTAGCTTCATCTTTAAACATAAATAACTAATTTAATGTAATTTCTGCCTATTGGATTTAATAGGCAGAAGTTTTATATAAGGAGAAAGCAATGTTAGCAAATATTATTAATATTTTAGATAAATACGGTCATTTGTTTTTTGAAGGTATTATAGTTACACTTCAATATTCAGCTGTTGCTGTTATTGGTGGCGTATTTTTTGGAATGATAATCGCATTTATGAAAACCAGCGATTTTTCTTTAGGAAAATTCAGAAAATTCAAAAGTATCGCAAACACTAAAATTGGTAAATTTAAGCCTTTAAAATTAATTTCAAGTATATACATAGAAGTTTTAAGGGGTACACCTATTTTACTTCACCTATACTTTTTTTACCTATTCTTTGATAGCCTTGCTCCATTCGAGCTTACAAAATTCCAATCTATAAGCTTAGCACTTATTTGTAATAGTGCAGCTTATGTTTCTGAAATTTTCCGTTCAGGGATTGAATCAATAGATAAAGGTCAATTAGAAGCGGCTAGATGTTTAGGTTTAAGTAAATCTCAAGCTATGATGAAAGTTGTTTTGCCACAGGCTATAAAAAATATCCTTCCATCACTAGGTAATGAATTTATAATGATGGTTAAAGAAACTGCACTAGCTTCAACATTCTTTGCTGGTGAAATTATGAGCCAATTTAAAGTTATACAAGCTGGCACATTTTTAATTATTGAGCCTTTATTAATTATAGGTGCAATTTACTTTGTTATAACGTTTACTTTAAGTAAACTAGTTGGATTATTAGAAAGGA
>CAZVOQ010000074.1:0-7762 GCA_964628475.1 uncultured Oscillospiraceae bacterium
AAAATAAAAAGTTTTTTTCAAAAAAATAAAACAGGTATAAAACCTGTTTTATTAAGAATATTATTTAACGCCTTCCCAATCTTTTAAGAATTTTTCAATTCCTATGTCTGTTAATGGGTGTTTTGTCATTTGTTCAAATATTTTATATGGAACAGTTGCAATATGAGCGCCAGCTTTTGCTGAAGCCGTAACGTGGATTGGATTTCTAATTGAAGCTGAAATAATTTCTGTTTCAATATCATGTAGCATAAAAATTTCGCTAACTTCTTCAATTAAGTTAATCCCATCTTGACCAACATCATCTAATCTGCCAACAAACGGGCTAACATATGTTGCGCCTGCTCTTGCTGCCATTAAAGCTTGTGCTGCTGAAAAAATTAAAGTAACGTTTGTTTTAATTCCTTTTTTGTATAATTCACTTGTTGCTTTTAATCCTTCTAGGCACATTGGAATTTTTATAACGATATTTTTATGGATTTTAACTAGCTCTAAAGCTTCTTTTACCATTTCTTGGGAATCTAATGAAATAACTTCTGCCGAAATTGGTCCATCAACAATACTTGTTATCTCTTGAACTACTTCTTTAAAATCTCTTCCCTCTTTAGCAATTAATGATGGATTTGTTGTAACTCCACAAATAACTCCTAAATCATTAGCCTTTTTAATCTCTTCTACATTAGCTGTGTCAATAAAAAATTTCATAAATAACTTCCCTCTCTATTAAGCCTTATAATCTGTATTTTCAAATAATTATCTTATTTAAAGCATTATTTATATATTAACATAAATTAAATATATTTACAAGATGATAATTATGCTGTATTATATACATATGTATTAAATTAACAAATCATATACTAAAACAATTCCAATAAACAGAAAGGAATAATATATTATGGATATTACTAATAATGATGCATTAACAGCTGGTGTTCGCGCTGGCGGATTAAACAGTTCAACTGAAATAAAGATATTAATTTGTTATTTACTTAATTCTATTAATTCACCTATCACAAAGCAACAACTACTCGAAGCTATAACTAGTCAAGAACTTGCTAATTATTTTGAGTTAAATGATGCATTTGTAAAATTAGTTGATTTAAATTTAATTTTAGAAGACAACGACAGCCTTATTATCACTGATTCTGGGCGTGAAATAGCAAAGGAACTTGAAAAAGTTCTGCCTATTAGCGTTGTTGATAGAGCGCACAAAGCCGCTATTGCTATTTTGCAATTTAGCACCCTTAAAAAACAAAATAAAACAACAATAATCAAAGAATCTGACGGTAGCTACACTTTAAAATGCAGTATCGAAGATCCAAACTTTACTGCTTTTGCCATGCAAATGACAATGCCTAATGAAGAAACATCAAAAATTGCAAAAGAAAAACTAATTTTACACGCACAAGATATTTTTAAAATAATTCTAGGCATAACTTTAGAGGACAAGGATATGTATAAAGATATATTAAATAATTTGAATGAAAATTAGATAAAAGGCTATCTTTATAGCTAGATATTTATAAAAAACAAGTGGCTACGCCACTTGTTTCTTTTTTAATAAATAGAGTGAGCAAATATATAACAACCCTTGATATAAGTAATAAATATAGTGCTTTTTATATAATAAAAAGCAAAGTTGAGCATTCGTAAAGCGAAGGGCTGGAAGGCTTAATATTTACGAAGTTGATAAAAGGCTTTTCACTCATTTGCTTTAGCAATATTGTGTCCAAAAAGCTGTGGTTTTATATCTTTTGATAGCAAAACAACTATTATTCCTATTTTAAAACGGAGCTTTTTATAAATCAAGGGAATGGCTTTCACCATTCCCTTGTATTTTTTCTTCGTAAAGCTTCTTTATAGATATTCCACTATAACATTAGCCTTTTTATTAGTCTGCTGCAATTACATCTGTATTAAATAATATTCCATATCGAGCATTGAAATTATTTAGTCGTTTTTTAGTTTTTGATTTTTTATATGCACCTGTATATTCATAAACTGCACAGATTTTATCAGCACAGTTTACAATAACCGACTCCTTTGTTTTAGGAACCGCCTTTAAAGTTACTGGCCACATATGAGTTATTATTATATCTTTTTCTATTTCACCTAGCTCATAATACTTACTAGCATTTTCTAATGCGATACCAGGATGTATTAATAATCTTTCTGGCTTTTTTATATTAGTTAAAGACCAATCTTGAAGATGCAAATCATGCAATAAAGCACCTCTTGTTGCCGCTACTACATCCATCTTAAAAAATTTTGCCATTCTATAAGTTATATATGCTACGAACAATGAATGATCTAAACAACTCACTCCATCAACATGATGAATTATACCTTCCATCTGCTGTACATGGTATGAATTTATTAAATCCTTCACTATTATATGAAATTCTTCTTGCTCTTTTGTTACTTTAATTTGCATTGGACTCACTTCTTTCTATGTTATTAAGAGAATTGTTGTTAATTACTGCAAACTTACAATGAAATTATACAACACTTCACAATTATAAGCAATAGCCATTTTTTTACAATTAATAAACATTGTGTAAACAAATTAATTTTTATTAAATTAATAATACGCTAATTTTAACAAGCGACATCTAAATTTTCGATTATATATCCTACAAGTTCTTTAATTCTATCTTCATTTTCAGATAATTTTAGATAACCAATAAGGCATTCAAATCCTGTTGAGGCTCTGTATTCTTGTGCCGATGCATTTTTGGCAACAGAAGCCTTTGATGAATTTTTCCCCCTTTTAAAAACAGCAATTTCTTCTTCTGTTAATATATCCATAATAAGATTAATAGCTGCAAACTGACCTTTTGCACTAACATATTGCACAGCTTGTTTGTGCAAAGTGTTTACTGGGTATCTTTTATTTTTAACTAAATGCTCTCTTATTAACAACGAGTAAACTCCATCTCCAACGAACGCAAGCGACAATGGTGATTGTTCTCTTATATCTACCATCTATAACTACCTTTCTACTTATATAAAAATCAATTACTAAAACTTTTATTCCTAATTTACAAAACTAAATTCAAAATCTTCTATTCTTATCGTATCGCCTTCTTTAACGCCCATTTCTTCAAGCTTATCAATAATACCACTTTGGCGAAGTCTTCTTTGGAAATATTGTAGGCTCTCATAGTCGTCAATATTTGATGTGTGTAAAATTCTTAATAGCCACTCAGCATCAATATTAAACGCACCATCATCACTTCTGAATATTTCAAAGCTATTATTATCTATAATCATTTCAGGCTTAACATATTCTGGCTCATAAATAACTACTGGTGGAAGTTCTTTTAATTTATTAAATACATAGCCAGGCAATTCATTTAAGCCTTGACGAGTTGCTGCTGAAATAACAAATAGGTGAATTCCCTCTTCTTTACAAAATTCGCTAAATCTTTCAATTTGCTCATCCGTTGCAACATCTGATTTATTTGCAACTGCAATCTGTGGAAGATTTGATAATTTTTCACTAAATGAAATTAATTCATTATTTATAAGTTTAAAATCTTCTATTGGATCTCTATCTTCACTTCCTGATACATCAACCACATGCAGTAAAAGCCTACATCTTTCTACATGACGTAGAAAATCATGACCTAGACCAACACCATCACTAGCGCCCTCAATAATACCTGGAATATCAGCTGCTACAAATGATGCTTCTTCATCAACTCTTACAACACCTAAAACAGGAGATAAAGTTGTGAAATGATAGTTTGCGATTTTTGGTTTTGCAGATGAAATAGTTGAAATTAATGTTGATTTACCTACATTTGGAAATCCTATTAAGCCAACGTCTGCGATTAATTTTAATTCTAAAACTAAATCTAACTCTTCGCCTTTAAAACCTGGTTTTGCAAAACGTGGAATTTGTCTTGTTGGTGTTGCAAAGTGTTGATTACCAAGCCCGCCTTTACCACCTTTTGCAATAACTACTTCTTCTTCCGTTGAAATATCTGCTATAACTAATCCTGTGTTTGCATCTTTTAAAACAGTTCCTATTGGAACTTTAATTATTAAATTTTTAGCACTTCTACCATATTGGTTAGCACCTCTGCCATCATCGCCCTTATCGGCTACATATTTCTTTTTATATCTAAAATCCATTAATGTGGATAGATTTCTCTCACCTTTAAAGATAACGTCGCCGCCTTTACCACCATCGCCTCCATCTGGGCCACCTGATGCTACATATTTCTCTCTATGAAAAGAAACACAGCCGTTTCCGCCATTACCCGCTTTTACATAAACTTTGGCGTAATCTACAAATTGTATTGCCATTTCCTCGCACATTCCTTTCTCATGCTTTGCAAATATTTAATACTTTTATTTATATTATTCACAAAGCTTTAATTTGAAATCTCAAATTAAAAATATTTACAATGTTTTCATTATATACATATATTTAATATTGTATTAACAAATTTAATATTATATTAAATTTCTTTCTTCAAAAACAACACCCGAACTTTAAGTTAAAAGCTCGGGTTAGTTTTGATATTACTAGTTTGAGTATACGCTTACTTTTGTTCTGTCACGGCCAAGTCTTTCAAACTTAACTGTTCCTGAAACTAAAGCGAAAAGTGTGTCATCGCTGCCTTTACCAACATTTTCACCTGGGTGAATATGAGTTCCTCTTTGACGAACTAAAATGTTTCCTGCTTTAACAACTTGACCATCTGCTCTTTTAGTACCTAGTCTTTTTGATTCACTATCACGACCGTTTTTAGTAGAGCCTACGCCTTTCTTTGATGCCATAATTCAATTCCCTCCCTTGTGAAAAATTAACCAACAATTTTTGTGATTTCGATTTTAGTATATGGTTGTCTATGTCCCATTCTTCTTGATGAACCTTTTTTAGGTTTATAAGTAATAATGTTCAGTTTTTTACCTTTACCGTTTTTAACTACTTTAGCTTCAACTTTAGCTCCTGCAACAACAGGTGTACCAAATTTAGCTGTTTCGCCTTCGCCTACGAATAGAACTTCTTCAAAAGTTACTTCTGCGTCTGCTTCTACTTCTAATTTTTCGATGAATACTACATCGCCTTCGCAAACTGTGTATTGTTTGCCACCAGTAACAAATACTGCTTTCATGTTTTTAACCCTCTCAATAATTAAGTCTCGCTGAACCTGGCGTGCGCTTGAAATACGCAACTTCAATAAAGCCATTTACATGCGGCTGATATATAATAACATATATTTTATAAAAAGTCAATACAGATTTATTTAATTTTCCTGTTTTTAGCTGATTTTACAGTGTTTTTTAACAAATTAACTCTTGTCATTAATCCAACACCACCTGGAACAGGGGTTATCATACTAACTTTATCAATTAAATTATCAAAATCAGCATCGCCACAAAGTTTTCCATTTTCATTAATATTAATGCCAACATCAATAACAACTGCATCTTTTTTTATCATATCACTAGTTAAGAATGCTCTTTTGCCAATTGCCACTATTATAATATCTGCTTTTTGTGTAATCTCTTTTAAATTTATAGTTTTTGAATGAGCTATTGTCACAGTTGCATCTCTTTGAGTTAATAAAGCTGCCACTGGTTTTCCAACTATATTACTTCTTCCAATAACAACTGCGTTTTTACCTGCAATATCTATATTATAAAAATCAAGTAAATCTATGCACCCTTTTGGAGTACAAGGCATAAAGCAATCTTTAGAAAGATATAGATTACCAACATTTATTGCACAAAATCCATCAACATCTTTTAACGGGCTTATTGCGTTTATAACTTTGTATTCATCAATATGATTTGGTAATGGTAATTGCACTAAAATCCCATCAACTGTGTCATCATCATTTAATATTTTAATATTGTTTAATAGCTCGTCTTCACTTGCAGTTTCTGACATTTCAATAATTTGAGATTCTATTTCGCACTCAATACAGTCATTATGTTTTCCTTTAACATATCTTTTGCTAGCTGGATTTTCTCCAACTATTATAACTGATAGCTTTGGCTGTATGCCCATAGATTTCAATTCTTTTACTTCTAATAATATATCTTGCTTTATTTTACTAGAAACCACTTTCCCACTAATTAACTTTTCCTGCATCGTCTTGCTCCTGTGTTTCTATTTCAATTTCTTCTTTTTTTAATTCCACTTTTTCTTCTTCGTTTTTTATCTGCTCTATATTATCTATAGCTGCTGATTTTTTTCTAAGCATAATTATATTCGCAATAACGCCTATTGCAATTGTAATTAATGCTATAACTTGAGATGTGCGAAGCCCTGATGTTGTAGCTAAGCTATCTGTGCGAAGTCCTTCAATGAAAAATCTTCCAACCCCATACCAAATAGCATATAAACTTATCATCTGACCTTTAAATTTTCTATGTTTTAAAAATGCAAGCAGTAAGAAAAACCCTACTATGCACCATACGGATTCATAAAGAAAAGTTGGGTGTACAGGAGCATATGGATCAACCACTACCCCAAACTCTAATAACCAATCTTGCATTCCTAATAAATAATCAGTTGTTTCTTCGCTAATCATTCCAAAAACAGATGTTGTATTCGTTCCAAATGCTTCTTGATTAACAAAATTGCCCCATCTGCCTATACTTTGACCTAGTAAAAAACAAATAGCTGAAATATCCATAGCATTTAAAACATCAATTTTTCTCCACTTACAAGCTAATGCACCAAAAACTAAGCCGCCTATTAATCCACCATAAATGCCTATTCCACCATCACGGATATTTATCATATCCCAAATGCTATCATAATCAAAAGGAGCAAACATTACATAATAAATCCTTGCACAAATTATACCAAATACTCCACCTATCATAATGACATCAATGAATTTATCAGGATTAATATTATAATATTTTTTCCCTAAATGAAGCCCCACTGTTACAGAAGTTAATAATGAAATCGTTGCTATAATTCCATACCAGTAAATATCCATACCAAAAATCGTGAAAGCAATATTATTAATTGTAATATCAAGACCTAAGGCTGGAAATTGTATATTATTCACCATTATTTATTCTCCTCACTTATTGGCATAACAGTAAACACTGTTTTTCTATCTACATTAAACATCTCTAAAAGCTGGTTATTAACATCTTCTAAAGTTATTTCTTTTAAAGTTTCAATTTGATCGTAAACTGTATAATTTCTAAAATGTGCAGTTATAATATTGCCTGCTACCTCTTCAACATTTTCAAAATCAACTATTAAACTTCCATACAAAGAATTTTTACTAATTTTAAATTCTTCTTCAGTTACACCTGATTTTTTTAAAGATAATATAGCATTTTCAAGTTCAGTTGCTAAAATTTCTGGGCTTTGAGTTTCGCCTGAAATAATAAAGCTAAAATAATCTTCCCCAGAGATAACTTCCCCAGAAAATGTTCCGTTAACTAAATTTTTGTCATATAAATCATTAAATAAATCACTAGTTGCACCAGTTAAAATATCTAATATAATATTTGAAATCAAGTCATTTTTTAAATTTGAACCACCTTCAAATATCTCTTTAAATCCAACTGCAACAAGTGGTGCTGAAATCGGCATATAAATTGTTTTTTCCTTATAGTTCACTTCATTAGGCTCTACTAATAAAGTTTTTTCTATCTCAACTTTTTCTTTAGTAAAATCAGCTCTCTCGCATGCTTTTATAACTTCATCTATAG
This sequence comes from uncultured Oscillospiraceae bacterium, assembly GCA_964628475.1. GTDB lineage: Bacteria > Bacillota > Clostridia > Oscillospirales > Ruminococcaceae > RGIG3102. The sequence goes on from CAZVOQ010000074.1 coordinate 7,702, forward strand.
TGATATTACCAGCAACGCATAAAATCATTTGGCTAGGAGAGTAAAAAGCTTTTGTACAATT
>CAZVOQ010000075.1:0-7685 GCA_964628475.1 uncultured Oscillospiraceae bacterium
TAGAAAGCATAAATCACGATGATTTAATCAAAATGGGTGAGTTTGAGCCGATTAATGAGGATAGAAAATGAAATATTGATGGCGTTTCGAAAATTAAAACCACATGAGAATATTGCGTCTTTAGATGAAAATATAGGGGTTGATAATGATACTTCAGCACTTACTTTAAAAGATAATTTAAAAGATGATTTTTCAATTGAAGATTATTGCGAGCAAAAAGAATCTAAAGAAGAGTTACTCAAAATTATTTCAGAAAAATTATCAGCAAGAGAAAGACAGATAATAATAATGCGCTATGGATTAAAAGGCACAAACAGCTTAACGCAGCAAACAATTTGCGAAATATTAGGGATTTCAAGAAGTTACGTTAGCAGAATTGAATCGAAAGCATTAGAAAAATTAAAATATGCCTATACAGAAAGAAAAAATAAATAACACTTGAGCTTTATTATATTGATAAAAATGCAATAATGTGGTAAAATAAGGTTAATTAAATAAGTGAAAAATGTTGGGAGTTTTTAAAATTAAGGAGGCTATTATGCTAGAATTATTAAAGAGCGGCCAAAAATTTGATGATGTTGATTTTAAGGCTGAAATCAAGAAAATGCAAAAAGAACTGTTTGTAGTACAGCAAAAAATTAAAGAGAAAAATATTCCGTTAATCATACTACTAGACGGTATAAGCTGTGCTGGAAAAGGCAGCATGATGGGCAAAATAAGTGCAAGAATGGAGCCGCGAGGATACAAAATTCATAAAATTAGTAAAGATGATAGATTCGATTTGCGAGCAAGTATGTATAATTTTTGGCAAACAATTCCTCTTAAAGGTGAAACTGCGATTTATGATGAAGCATGGTATAATAAAGCGGTTAATCAAGCAGATAATAAAGAGCATGAAAACTATATAAATGAAATAAATGTATTTGAAAGACAACTTGCAGATGATGGCTACCTTATTTTAAAATTCTTTTTACATATTAGCAAAAATGAACAAGAAAAAAGGCTATCGAATATAGATAGCGATAAAAATCGTGAATGGCAAGTAGATAAAAAAGATTGGGATGAAAATAAAAATTACGATAAGCTTATAAAACATAGAAATAAAATTTTAAATAAGACAAATACAAACTGGGCGCCTTGGTTTGTTATTGATAATGAAGAAAAAGAAGAAGGCACTTACTATCTATTGAAAAATATGCTTGAAAGAGTGAGTGAAGTTTTAGAAGTAGGGGTTGATTTAAGAAAAAAAGAAGAAATACAAACTAAGGTTAGTCTGCTTAAAATGAAAAAACTCTCTGATATAAATCTTGATAAAGAAATGAGCGAAAAAGAATTTAAAAAAGAGTATAAAAAAGAAAAAGAGAAACTAGCAGAACTACATAGCCTTTTATATAAAAATAAAATACCTATGGTAATTGCGTTTGAAGGTTGGGATGCCGCTGGAAAAGGCGGGGCAATTAGAAGATTGTCTTGGGCGCTAGATGCTAGAGGATTTGATGTATACTCAATAGCCGCGCCTACAAAAGAAGAATTATCAAAGCATTATCTATATAGATTTTGGAATAAAGTTCCTAAAATTGGACACATTGCAATGTATGATAGGTCTTGGTATGGAAGGGTTATGGTTGAAAGGGTTGAAGGATTTACTCCAATTGAAAGATGGGAATTAGCTTATAATGAAATTAATGAGTTTGAAAAATCACTCACTGATTTTGGTGCTATAGTTTTAAAATTCTTTATCCACGTTGACAAAGAAACACAGCTAGAACGGTTTAATGATAGGCAAAGCAATCCTGAAAAACAGTTTAAGATAACCGATGAAGATTGGCGAAACAGAGAAAAATGGGATTTATATGAAGTTGCTATTGATGAGATGATTGAAAAAACATCAACAAAGTCTGCTCCGTGGATAATAGTTGAGGGGAATAGTAAGCCTTATGCAAGGTTAAAAGTGATTAAAGCTGTAAGGAAAGCTTTAGAGGAGAGATTGAAATAGTATATGAGAATTGAAACGTTATTCATTATATTTAATGTAGTATTTTTTATAAATAACTTATTTTATTTAAACCTAGTTGAGGGTGTGTTCAACGTGAGAAATAATAAGCTGAGGGTCACTTTATTTAGCTTAATTACTAGCTTAGTGGGGAGCATAATGCTGTTGTTTTTTGGAAGTATGTCTGCATTAGGTTATACAATTATGCTAGTTGTGTATGTGATAACAGTTATGACTTTTTATAAAAACCAAAGTCTGATGACACAGATGGCGTTTGTTTTACACTTTAATTTGCATATAATGGTTGCTAGAGGGATAATAACTTCCATACTTGCACTAGGACTTAATACTACAATTATAAACCTTTCAGAGAATCCGACTTCTTTTTGGATAGTTCTAATACTCACTTCAATGCTTTGCAGCGTATTTACAATCGCTCTACTACTTTTAATTCCTAGAAAATATTTAAGAGTAATGGGGCAAAACACACAAGCAATGGGGCTGTATACTGTTATTTTAAGTGTTGCCAATATTTACATGATAGCGAATGGCAATGTTTATATACATGATATTCCTTATGATTTGTTGCCAGTTCATCAAATTATAGCATCGACAACATGGCTTACGGCTTCTTATGTTGGAATATTTTTAGTGATTGGGTTTGATATATTGCAAGAAAAAAGAGACAACTGGATTTATAAGCAATCACTTGAGCATAATTCGATTATAATTGCACAAGTTAACTGTTCAAAAGATGTGTTTGTTAATATTAAAACTCGTGGAATAGATGGCGCGCTAGATAATAGTTGCTACTCGGAATATGCGACTGAATTTTTAAAGGAGCGAATATCTGAAAAGGATTATAATGATGTTTTACGCTATATGTCTATAGAAAATATTATTAAGAAGTATAATAATGGAACAACAGAGCTAAAAAAAGAGTTCTCTGCAAAAATGTCGAACGGTGAAGAGCGATGGCTAAGATCTGTAATTACGATACGACAAGACAAATATACGGGTGATGTTTTTGCTCTGATAACTGTTACTGATGATGTGCACGAAGCAAAAGTTAAAGAAATTGAGCTTGCAGATACTGCTCAAAGAGATCCATTAGTGGGAGCGTATAATAAAAAAGCAACTCAAGATATAATAGATTCATTGCTTGAAAACGAGATTGGCGGAGCAATGTTGATGATTGATTTAGACAATTTTAAAGCTATTAATGATAATTACGGACATGTTTATGGAGATGAAGTTTTAAAAGAAGTACATAAAAAAATGCAAATTAATGTTAGAAGTGATGACATTATCGGAAGAATTGGCGGAGATGAGTTTATAGTATTCTTAAAGCATATAGATAATATTAAAGAGATAACTAAAAAAGCTAGTATAATTTGCAATAGCATAAATAAAGTTTATAGTAAAGATGGCTTGGATATAGAGATTTCTAGTAGTGTGGGAATAGTGCTTGCGCCAAAACATGGGGATAACTTTAAAGAGCTATACCATAACGCCGATTTAGCTATGTATGCAAGAAAAAAAGCTAGTAAAAATGGTTATATGCTTTTTGATGAAAATATCCACTTGGATATGATTTAAGGTTTTGGGGTTATAAATATATACTCAGTTTTAGGTGTTAGAGTTGAAAATGGTATAGCTGATATGGAAACAGTGCTAATATTGTTATAATAACGTATCTTATACACGCAAGAAGGAGAAATTAAGATGAAAGACATATTAATTTCGGATTTGGCTAATGAGTATTTTCAAAAAGCATTTAAACTTTACTTTAATGAGTTGGAAGTTAAAGTGGAAAATTGGAATGAGCTATTTCAAGAAATAAATGATGATAAGGATAATTTTGCATATATTAGATTAACAGAAGATTTTGAAGTAGTGGGTTTTATTCAGTTTAAATGTATTGAATTGTCCAACTGGTTTTTCACAGCTCCATTTGGCTTTATAAGAGAATTTTGGGTATCAAGTGAGTATCGCGGAAAAGGGCAAGGAAAAGAACTGCTTTTTTTGGCTGAGGAGTATTTTAAAAACAAAAATATTGTAAAGTGTATTCTAACAACAGATGGTGCAACTGAGTTTTATGAAAAACATGGATATAAACATGATAAAACTATTATTGCTGAAAATAAAGATGCTGTATATGTTAAAATACTTAAATAAAAATTAAAAATATTATAAGAATAATGTAAAACAAACCGCCATTTCTTTTTGAATGAAATGGCGGTTTGTTTTTAATATTTAAATAAGAAGTTTTTATTTAAATATTACTGTTAATAAAACATTTGAATTTGTATAAAAACATAGATATTGCCGAAATTAATATAAAAGGAGAGTGAATTTATGAGTGAAAAAAGGCTGGTGCATATTCAAGTTTTCTTTGTATTTTTTGCGTTAGTATTGCAAATGAATATAGTTAGAATTATGTGTATGGATTATTATATAGATGCTGAAAATCAAACAAACAAAACAATGCAAATTTCAAGTGGTAGGGCAGAAATTGTTGATTCATCATTTAGGCAAATAACAGGAACACAAACAAGTTTAAATGCATTAGTGCAAACAAATACTACAGATTTACAAGAAATATTTAATAGTTTATCAGATGAAGATAAACTTGAGTTTTCTAATAAAATAGAAGAATATAAACGAATGATTGTTCAAGTGGAGTCTCCGATTGAAAATCAAACAATGTACCTAACAAGTGTAAGGTATAGTCAAAATAACATAGCACAGCACTTAATTGGATATGTAGACACAGAAAATAACGGAGTGACTGGCATTGAAAAGGCGTTTAATGAAGAATTGAAAAACAATGGTGAAAAAATAGATTTAAATCTTAAAGTTAATGGTGTGGGTGAAATATACGGAGATATTACACAAACAGTATCTGAAAGAGAAGAAGTGCTAAGTTTAACAATCGATAATACAATGCAGCGCCTTGCTGAAAGTGTTGCAAAAGAATATATAACTAATGGTTCAATTGTTATTATGGAAAGCAAAACAGGTAAAATTCTTGCTATGGCATCAACTCCTGCTTACGATGCGAATAACATAGAAGATTATCTTGAAAGTGAGAACTCACCGCTGTTAAATAAATCTTTGCAAGCGTATGAGCCGGGAAGCGTAATAAAGCCGTTGTGGGCAGCACTTGCAATAGAAGAAGGATATAGTGAACATGCAATTTATGATTGTAAAGGTTATACTGAAATAAATGGCCATACTTACCACTGCTTTGATAAAACTGCACATGGTGAAATAGATATGGAGGAAGCGTTAAAAGTTTCATGCAATAGCTATTTTATTGATATATATTACAAAAACAGATACTTTTCTATGAAGAATATGGCAAATCAAATGCAATTTGGGAGCAGTATTGAAATAACCGATAACTATTATACAAGTGATGGGTATTTTCCAACACTTGCTGAAATGGAAAATGCCGGACAATTATCTTCGGTTAGTTTTGGGCAAGGTAAATTTTTAGTGAGCCCAGTTCATATAACAGCATATATGAATATTTTTGCAAACAAAGGAGAATATATACAACCACAAATTGCACAGGGGATATATGATACTATAAACTATGATTTAATATATAATTTGTATGAATATGATGCAAAGCAAGTTATAAGTGAAAATACGGCAGATTTAATAAAGGATATGCTTGTAACAGTTGCAATGGAGGGTAATTCTAGTAGGGCTGCACCGAGCTATTTAACTGCCGCTGGAAAAACTGGAACGGCGCAAACTGGAATTATAAAAGAAGATGGAAGTGAAGTGCTGAATGCGTGGTTTTCAGGATTTTACCCAGCTAGTGATGCACAGTATACAATAACTGTACACTTATATGATGGTGGAGAAAGCTCACAAACAGCAACGGTGGTTTTTAAAAAGATATGTGACCAAATTTACTATCTATTATATCCAAATGGAATAGAGTGAGGTATATAATAGTTGTGAACTTAGAGGTTATTGTGATATAATTCATAAGTAAAGGGAATTATAAAACTAAAAGGAGTTCTATTATGAATAATATTATTTTTTTGGATATAGATGGTGTGTTAAACTGCAATGATTATAAAAAGGAAAGACAAGAAGATTACTTTGTTGATGAAGATAAAGTGAAGCTCCTTTCTAAATTGTTTCACGAGATAGAAGATGCTAAACTGGTTTTGCACTCAGCTTGGAGATTTTGGTTTGATGAAAACTTAAATCCTAAAAATGATGTGGCTGAAAATTTAATTATGCTACTATCAAAATATCAAATGATAATATCAAGCATTACACCAGATTTAACAACACCAGAAATTCATAAGGCAAAAAAATTCAGTAGAGTGAAAGCGAAAGAGATTTTATTATGGCTAGAGCAAAATGCAAATGTGAAAGAGTGGGTTGTGATAGATGATTTATGGCTTATAAATGAATTAGTAGAATCACATCAAATTAAAACAGATCCCAAAATCGGACTAACGCTAGCAGATGTAATAGATGCGAAGAGATTATTTGAGGTGTAGAATAAATTTTATATTGGCATAATTCTAGTTGTTTTCATAAGCATCAAAAAAGAGCGGCTATTTTACTAACCGCTCTTTAATTTATATCTTATTCAATTTTTATTATTTACCAATATAATTTTTAATATTTGCGCTTTTATCAATTTTTGCTTTTATTATTGGTAAATTTGAAGTTAGCAATGTTGTTATCCCAGGGCCGTGTCCGTGTCCATAGCTATCGCCATGTACCACAATCCCTATAGTGCTTGCTCCTTTTTTGTATGCTCTACCAACGGTATTTGTGTGATCATCAATTAACACGAAATCACCAAAGCAAAGAGTATCAAGTCCTAATTCTTTGATAGCTTTTTTGTCAGTTGTCATTATATCATAATCACCAGTATGTGAATTTGAACTACCTAGTCCTGAACCCATTAAATAAGCTGGAACTGTTGCCACTACTGGCACAACTAGATTGCCATCGACAATTTCTATTTCCATATTATCTAATAAAACTGGATCTATTCCACAGCTAACAACTGTATCTTCAAATCCTTGTATTTCTAGCCCTTGGCCACAACCTTTTACAAGAATTTTATCATCTATACACATTTTTTCTTTATCTTCTTTAGAAAACTCGATTATTGTGTGCTCTATACCACCGTGACCGCCTAATACATATCCTTTAGCACCTTTAGCATCTCCAGAAACTACTATCGCTTCATTTCCACAGCAACCTAATAGCATTAGTGCGTTATTTTCATTACTATCTTCATTGCGGATTGTTACACTAGGTTCAAGATGATCACCTTTGAATTTATATACGCTATCACCTACGCCGATGTTATAAGTAATTCCACCAGTTCCTGGTAGACATATTACCTTACTATCTACTCCGTTAATTCTAAAGTGATTTCCTTTACTTAGTGGATGATGTATTTTTCCTAATAAAGATATTACCGCAAGATCTTCTTTATTAGTTTTTATCTGTGCCATCGGACTCACCTCTTTCATTAATTTTTCTTTATCTTTTTATCCTTTTTCTTTGAGTTAAGTATAGCATTTTTTACTCGTTTTTGCAATAGAATGAGCTCAAGAAAATATTATATAAAATTTATTTAGTTTGCATATTGATTATTTTATAAAAAAATAGTATAATATAAGTGTTGTGGTGAAAAAAT
>CAZVOQ010000076.1:0-7610 GCA_964628475.1 uncultured Oscillospiraceae bacterium
AATGAGTATGAGTATTTCAATAGATAAAATATACAATCATTCGCAAAATAAAATAATACCAAACGTTAAAAATCAAGCGGCTCCTGTTAAAAAAAATACAGGAAGGCAGTTTGATGAAATTGTTATTTCTTCACAAGGTAAAATAGAAGATGAAAAAAATATAAATAGCGTGATTTCAAATGAAATTCGCACTTCACTAAATAAAGCAACTAGCGAAGAAAAAATAGCAAATTTAAAAAATGCTATAGATAATGATACCTATGTTATTGATGCACAGGAGATTGCAAAAAAAATACTAGGGCTATAAATTAAGGAGAATTTCATGAAAAAATTTCAAAAAATTATAGAAGATTTGATAACAGTTTTTCAAGACCTTACAGCAATTGCAAATATTAAATTAAATGCCGCTAGCCATAATAGAACAGCTACAATTGATGAATGCATGATGAAAGAGCAATCATTAATTCTAACGTTAAAAGGCTTAGATAAAAAAAGAGAAACTCTTCAAGAAGAGCTTGGGTTTAATAATTTATCCTTTAGAGAAATTTTAGAAAAAGTAAGTGATGAAGATAGAGAAAAATTAGCACCGTTATTTGAAGTGCTAAGTAGAGAAATTCAGATGTTTACACAGGTTAATGATAATGTTAACAGTGTTATAAAATTAAACTTAAAAGATATTCAAAAAGAGCTAGATAAACGAGGCAAAATTTACGATAAAAACCAAGAGGGAGCAATATTTGAAACCTCTTTAACCGATAGAAGCGTTTAATAAAGGAGAAAAAAATGATTCGTTCAACCTTTACAGGATTCACAACTGCTCAAAGTGCTTTACTTTCTACTCAAAGAGCGTTAGATGTTGCTGCACAAAATCTAACAAATATAAATACAACTGGATATACAAGACAAAGATTAGATGTAGTGAGCCTTACTCCTACTTCTTCAGGGATGTGGGCACCAACTTATGATAATAGAGTAGGTCAAGGTGTTCAAATGGTTGGAATTTCTCAAATAAGAGATCCTTATCTTGATTTACAATATAGAAATCAAATGGCTAAAGTGGGAACAGCTGATGCAACAGACGCTGTGCTAGAAGATATAGGAAATATATTTGATGAAACAGATGCAGAAGGCGTTAGAGCTGCTTTAAATGATGTTATTTCTCAATTAACAACAATGGCAACCACTCAAAACTCTGCTACTGGTAATATAGAAGCTGTTGTAAGATCTTCAATGGAAGTATTACTAAATCAAATACATGAAAAAGGCTCTGCGCTTGAAGATGTTTATAATGATTTAGTTAGTAAAATGGAAGATGCAACAATTCCAAATTTAAACACGATTTTGAATTCTATTACAGAGCTAAATGTTACAATTAAAAACAGCCAAATATTAGGGCAACCTGCTTTAGAACTTCAAGATCAAAGAAATTTATTATTAGATGACTTATCAACATATCTTCCAATAGATGTTCAATTAACTACAAACACTAGCTATGGTACATCTTATGAAGAATTAACTGTTACTTTTACTGATACAGAAGGTGTTGTTCATACACTTATTTCTAATGAAAAAGGTGCAGAAATTTCTTTTGATCCATCAACAGATCCACAAGGCTTATTTATAAAAGATGCTCTTGATCCTTTAGGAACTTCAAGTGGTAAAAATCTAGTTGATTCAATTCAAAATGGCGTATTAAAAGGCGAGCTTGACATGATGAATAAGGCTGAAGTTTTTGATGGAAGTGATATTAGAGGTATTAAATATTACGAAGGATTACTAGATTCATTTGTAAATGAATTTGCAACAACTTTAAACTATTTAAATAGTGAAAAAGATGCAGCAGGCAACGTTACAACTGCAATAAATTTATTTGAAACAAATGATGGTTCAACTGAATTTACAGCTACTAACATAAAAGTTTCTGATGCTTGGATGAACGGCGATATAGAATTAACTATTAGCCATGAAAGTGATGTTTCAACAGATTATAGTAATATTTTAACAATTATAGAGGCTTTAAAAAGCGATGAAATAAGTGTAACAATACCAAATCCAGATGGCTCAGCAACTGATGTTAGCGTTTATAAAGGAACAATACAAAGCATGTATGATATGCTGCAAAGCGTTCAATCAATAGATAGAAAAGCATCATCATCTTTATTAAGCAATAATCTAACAGTGTTAAATCAAGTTTCAAACTCAAGGATGTCTATTTCTTCTGTAAACCAAGATGAAGAAACTATGGATTTAATGAAATATCAGCAATCTTATAATGCAGCTTCAAGAATTATGACGGTTATGGATGAATTACTTGATAGATTAATTAATCAAACCGGTGTGGTTGGTAGATAGGAGATAAATTATGCGTATTACAAATAGTATGATGTTTAATAAATATCAAACAGGCTTGCAGTCTACTTTAGGTGGATTAGAGCAAGCAAGAGAACAAGTTTCAACTGGAAGAAGATTTCAAAGCTCTTATGAAGATCCTAACGCAGCTGCAAAAGCAGTGACTTTAGAAAATAGATATGCTAGAAATGAAGATTACATAAATGCAGTTGAAGAAACAATGCACTGGCAAGATGTTCAAGAAGATGTGGTAACACAAATCAATGATATTGCTGAAGAAATTGAAAAAAACTATGGGATGGAAGCTCTTAATGGCACAAATGAAGAAGAGCTTGATACCTATGCGCAGCTTTTTAGAGAGATGCAAAAATCTATGGTGAATATTCTTAACACAACATATGGTGATATTTATGTTGCAGCAGGAAATGATGGTGTAGATGCACCATTTGAAATAGCTGATACAGGCGAAGTTACATATAGGGGTATTGATTTAAGCTCTACAGATCCAGCAGATTTAGCTAAATTAGAAGAGTTTTCAAAAGAATCAGCGTTTATAGATTTAGGGTTTGGGCTTGAAATTGTTGGGGGAGAGATAACTCCTTCTAGTGCATTCGATGCTGCTTTACCAGGCGTTAATATAGTTGGATTTGGACAAGATGCAGATGGAAATTCAAAAAATATGTTAGTACTATTAGGCGAAATGGCAGATGAATTAGATGCGGCTGATTTTGATAGAGATGCTTACTTATCTCTTTGGGAAACATTTGGCAAAACATCAAAAGATACTAAAAATGTGCTTACAACAATAGGAACTAAAAGCAAACTTTTAGAATCAACTCAAACAAAACTTGAAAATGAAAATTTAAGTATAATTGAACAGTTTGACTCAACTGTTAATATAGATGAAGCAGAAGCGATAACTAATTTTACATATCAAAACTATGTTTATAGTTTAGCTTTAAAAATAGGCTCAAATATTTTAACTCCGTCATTACTTGATTTTGTTCAATAAAATATTTTTTAGGAAGGTGGTATTAATATAATGGAACAATTAATTAAGATAACGACTGTACCTATACAGTATGAAATGAAAATAAACGATGCAAAACTACAACGCAGAAATGGAACAGCCGAGGTTGAAATTTCAAGGCAGGAAGGTGGTTTGCAGATTAAAAGCCGCCCTATCCAATTACAAATGGATACCTTTGATGCAAGAAACTCAATAACCCCTACAACTAGAACAGCGATTAGCCAAGCAGCTGATGCTGGAACTCATGCTGCATATAGTGCAACAGCGCAATTTGCTAGCGAAGGAAAAATGCTTTTAAAAGCAAAAGTAGGCTCTGAGGCATTATCCCAAATGTTTGCAAACAGAGCAGCTCAACCAGATGGAACACAGGTAGGAATAGAATTTCTTCCAACAGTAGGACCAAATATTGATTGGATTCCACCAGAATTATCTATACAATATGATATGGATAAACTGATGTTTGATGCAAAAATTGACTCAGGAAATGTTGAATTTATTCCAGGCTCAATAGAACTTGTTATAAATCAGCACCCAGAAGTGCAAATCGAATACATAGGCGATCCTATATATGTTCCACCATCTTCAGCTGATAGGTTTTTATCAGGTGAGATAATTGATACACAAGCGTAAAACGCTTATGGAGGTAATATGTCTGATAATATAAAAAATAAGGGATATAACGAGGATGAATTAATTATATTTGATGAAGGCATTCTAGGCTTTGAGGAGTATAAAAAATATATTCCACTTGCTGTTGATGATGATTCAGGAAATATCATATCACTTGAGAGTGTAGATGATGATAATTTAACATTTTTGTTATTAAATCCTTTTGCTTTAAATTTTAACTATAATCCAATTCTTGATAAAGATGATTATAAAAAATTAGAAACAAATAATGATGAAGATTTATCATTTTATGCAATTTGCGTATTATCGGATGATGTAGAAAAAATTACTGTTAATTTAAAATGTCCAATTGTAGTGAATGCTGTTACAAGAAAAGCTTTTCAAGTAATACTTCAATCAGATGAGTATTCGCTTCGCCATTCATTTAAAAGCTTAGCGAAGGAGGGGTAGTTTATGCTAGTATTACAACGAAAAAAAGATCAGAGTATCGTAATAAATGAAAATATCATTATAACAATTAGAGATATCACCTCTGATGGCGTAAAAATAGCAATAGACGCACCAAAAGAAGTTAAAATTTTAAGAAAAGAATTAGTAGAAGCTGTTAATATTAATAAATTATCAGTTGCTAATAAAGAGCAAATCACGGATATTAAAAATTTATTGAAAAATAATAAAATTATTAAATAGTAAATAAATAGTTAATTTATAGGTGTATTTTAAATAATTATAACAATAATTGAATTTTTAATTTAATATTAAAATTAAGAAAGTCAATATCAAATCAAAAAAAACTGATTTGATATTGACTTTTATTATGTAATAGATTATAATTAATGTATTATTAAAAGTTGATTTAATGAAGGGAAGGCGTAAAAGTGCAAGATCATAAGGAAAATGTAAAAATTTTTAAAGCATTGTGTGATGAAAAAAGACTGAAGATATTAGAATTATTAAAAAGTGGAGATAAATGTTCTTGTGATTTAGGAGAAAAAGCTGATATAGCTCAAAGCTCAATGTCTTATCATATGAAAATTTTATGTGAGTCAGGAATTGTGGTGAGCAGAAATGAAGGGAAGTGGACGCATTACCATCTTTCAGAAGAAGGAAGGCAAAATGCTGCTAAAATCTTATTAGCTTTAACTCAGCCAAATATAAACCAAGAAGAGTCTAGTTGTGAGCAGTAAAATGTTACATATTTGTTACATCTAAAATGATAGATGTAACAAACTTAATTTAATTAATAAAATAAGAACATAATTAATTATAATAAGGTGATTAATTGAAGTAAATTTTAAAAAGAAAGGAAAAATGTTACAATGGGATTATTTGACATTTTTAAGAAAAAAGAAGAAACAGCTTGCGACTGTGGTGGAGCTTGCAATGTTAATGTGAAAGCAGAATCAGAATGTTGCTCAAGTGATTTAAAAGAAGAAGATTGCGCATGCAATACAATGGCAGATGAAACTGCTTGTTGTGGTTTAAATGAAACTAGTGAACTTAGCGAGGCTTGTGATTGTGGCGGCGCCTGTAGCGAAGATACAAATGATGGAACTATGGTTATTAAAGTTTTAGGTTCAGGATGTAAAAAATGTAATCAACTAGAAGAATCTACAAAAAATGCTATTACACAATTAGGCGTAGAAGCTAAAATTGAACACGTAACAGATTTTGGTAAAATCGCAGCTTATGGCGTAATGTCAACACCAGCACTAGTTATAAATGAAAAAGTTGTAAGCTTTGGTAAGGTGTTAAAAACAGAAGAAGTTATTGAATTTATTAAAACTGTTTAATAATATAGTATAACTAAACAGCTATTATAGCTAGATAAGAAAAAACAAGTGGCTCGATGCCACTTGTTTTTTATTTCAAAGTTTTGTTATAAGTATTTTACTATACTATCTAATTGAAAAAACTTAATTTAATTAAAAAAATATTTGACTTTAATTTACATATCTATAAAAATATAGTATAATTATATATGGAATATATTAAATTAAGTTGCAATAAGAAAGGATTAAAAATACAATGAAAAATTTGACTGGTACAATTTCAAGGGGAATTAAAGCCCCTATTATTAGACAAGGCGATAACATAGTAGAGATAGTTGTGGAAAGCTTATTAAATGCAGCAAAAGAAGAAAATATTGAATTCAATGATAGAGATATAGTTGGTATAACCGAGGCGATTGTAGCAAGAGCTCAAGGAAATTATGCAACTATTAAAGATATTGCAGATGATATAAGCTGTAAATTAAGTGGGGATAATGTTGGAGTTATCTTTCCTATATTAAGCAGAAACAGGTTTGCGATTTGCCTTAAAGGAATTGCAAAAGGTGTAAAAAAAGTAACTTTAATGTTTAGCTATCCATCAGATGAAGTTGGTAATAAACTTTTAGATATAGAACAATTAGATGAAAAAGGTGTTAACCCTTGGACAGATACCTTAACTTTAGAAAAATACAGGGAATTGTTTGGGTATAAAAAACATACTTTTACAGGTGTTGATTATATAGATTACTATGCTGAATTAATTAAAGCTGAGGGCGCTGATGTTGAGATTGTTTTTTCAAATAATCCTAAAACAATATTAGAATATACAAATGAAGTTATATGCTGTGATATTCATTCAAGAAAAAGAACAAAGAAATTGTTAAAATCATTAGGGGCAAAAGTGGTTATTGGTCTTGATGAAATTTTAAATAAGAGCGTTAATTCTAGTGGATTTAATCCAAATTACGGTCTGTTAGGCTCAAATAAAGCAACAGAGGACACTGTTAAATTATTTCCAGTAGACGCTGAGTTAGTTGTATATGAAGTTCAAAATAAATTAAAAGAAAAAACAGGTAAGTTAATTGAAGTTTTAGTTTATGGAGATGGTGCATTTAAAGATCCACAAGGACATATATGGGAGCTTGCCGATCCAGTTGTTTCGCCAGGATATACAAAAGGCTTAGAAGGTACGCCAAATGAGTTGAAAATCAAATATTTAGCAGATAACGATTTTAGTGATTTAACTGGCGATGAACTCCAAAAAGCTATAGCACAAGCTATAAAAACTAAAGATGAAAACAAGGAAAGTTTAGTTGGAAATATGGCTTCACAAGGAACAACTCCAAGGAAATTAACAGATTTAATTGGCTCTTTATGTGATTTAACTTCAGGAAGTGGAGATAAAGGGACACCTATTATATTAATTCAAGGATATTTTGATAACTACTCTAAATAAATATTAATATATTGTTCATTGAATGTTAATCAAATAATACGGTTACATAATATATAATGAATATATAGAAGTATCTAATATTTCATTTAGATGTTAAACTGTGTTTTGTATAGCCTTACTCATATAATTCGAACCGCTTAAAACGTATAAATTCCTTATATATCTACGTTATCCTCACTCGCAATACGTAAAGTATTACTCGATTGTCTGCCTTGATATAAAAGAAATTTATGGGTTTTAAGTCGAAGATTTTATAATGATTAAATAGGTTTTATATCAAGGCAAAGGCTTGCAGTAATGCTTTACGCCTTACAAAATCCTTTAACGCAGATAGAGAGCCTATTTAATTATTATAAAACGTGTTCGGATTATA
>CAZVOQ010000077.1:0-1955 GCA_964628475.1 uncultured Oscillospiraceae bacterium
ATAATGAAAGCAAGATTACCAAAAGGAATGGGCGGCGGCCCTCAAAACATGAATCAAATTATTAAACAAGCACAGCAAATGCAAGATGAAATGAAAGTTTTACAAGAAAAACTAGATGCAACTGAATACGAAGGCGATAGTGGTTCAGGGCTTATTAAAGCTGTTGTAACAGGTAAAAATGATGTAGTAAAACTTACTATTGATCCAAAAGCGGTTGATGTTGATGATTTAGAAATGCTAGAAGATTTAGTTTGTGCTGCAGTAAATGATGCTATTTCTAAAGCAAAGCTTGATAATGAAACTCAAATGAATAAAATTACAAATGGTTTAAATGTTCCAGGGATGATGTAAATTATGAAATCTAACGCAAATCCATTAGAAAAGCTTATTGATAGCTTTCAAAAGTTAAATGGAGTTGGGAAAAAAGGCGCAACTAGAATGGCATATCAAGTGCTTTCTATGGATGAAAAAGATGCTATTGAATTTTCAAATGCAATCTTATCTGTTCATAGAGAAATTCATAGATGCCCAAATTGCCAAAATTTCACTGAAAAAGAACTTTGCATAATATGCGAATCAAAAGCGCGAGATAAAGGCGTTATTTGTGTGGTTGAAAGCCCAAGAGATATTCAAAATTTTGAAAAAACTAGAGAGTATAAAGGGGTATACCATGTTTTACATGGATTGATTTCTCCATTAGATGGTATAACAGCATCAGAGCTTACGATTAAACAGCTTTTAGATAGATTAAAAGATGATGAAGTGAGTGAAATTATAATGGCAACTAGCCCTACGATTGAAGGAGAGGCTACTGCTATGTATATTTCAAGGATTGTTAAGCCTTTAGGCGTAAAAGTTACTAGATTAGCATATGGATTACCTGTGGGGGCATCTTTAGAGTTTGCAGATGAAGTAACCCTATTTAGAGCCTTACAAGGTAGGACAGAAATTTAATAATAAAATAGTGTGAAGTAGAATGTTATAAAAAAGACTTTATATTTCAAAATACCCATAAAGAAACTTTGCGAATAAAAAGAAAGAGGGAACGGCGAAAGCCGTTCCCTTAATTTTTATTTTTTTGTAAAGTTTTATTATAGATATTTTATAGCATCTCGATACTTTTGTTTTCTAATATTATTCTAATTTTAAAGAAACAGCAGTTGGTAATGGCTCAGAAAGCCAGTATTTTTTGCAATCATTTGTTCTATTGAAAAAGAAATTATTATACATTTCTCTTCTAATAGTTGCAGGATCTTTAAAATAAGTGTTTTGATTTATTATTTCATTAATTTCTTTTTCGGTGTATTCTTTATTAGTTTCAAATTTAGTGGCAAGATATAGTAAAACATATAGCTGTTTCTTCTTTTTACTAGGAAAAGAAATAAGCACCTTATCATTATCAAAAAAGTTTTCTATAATTTTGGGTATTTCCACAATAAATTCCTTTCTTATAAAACCTAAATTGTTAGCACCGCGCCCTCGCTTTTTAGCGCATTAGTTAATGGAATTCCCATAGGGGCAACTTCAATATCAAATGAAGCTATAATTTCATCAACTCCAAACATTTTAGCACATGCAATACAAGCTTTTACCACAACTCCTGCTTCTTGAGCAGTTTTTATAAGAGCTTGAATTTCTGTGTTTTCGGCAGTTAATTTTGAGGTTGGTCCCCAAATAATTAGCTCTACTTCATTAAACCATGAGCGAAGTTTTGCATTGGTTGCATACATAAAAACCATTGTTTTAGCTGTGTCAGGGTTATCATTAACCCATAGGATAGTAAGCTTGTCTTTCATAAGATATCTCCTTTAAATAAAATTAAATTGCTATATTTAAATGATAACAAAATAAAATTATTATTGCAATAGATTCGCTTTAAATAAGAAGTTATTTCACACATATTTCTTTATTAACGAAAAGTTATCTCCTAGCTGTAGATAGCTAAAACATTTCTT
>CAZVOQ010000077.1:1965-6802 GCA_964628475.1 uncultured Oscillospiraceae bacterium
GGCATAAAATATCTTTGTTCCATGAAAATAATTCACTCCAAAGATGTTCATCTATTTTTGCAATCCTAGTTAAATCTTTAAAGCTATCGCCACTATATTTAACTAAATCTTCGTTATCGCTAGAAGTCATTAAACTAACAGCGATAGCATGAGTTAACTGACTTAAATATCCAATCATATAATCATGCTCTTTAGCTGATAAGCTTGAAATAGTGGTAAAGCCAATAGTTTTGGCAAAATCTGTAATAATTTCTTTAGCGTGGATTGTGTTTTTATTAGTAGGTACTAAAATTATATTTGCATTTTCAAAGATTTTACTATCAGCATATTGAATACCTAAAGTTTCTTTGCCACGCATTGGGTGTGAAGAATAAAATTCTATACCATAAGGAGCTAATATATCTTGAACTTCATCAACAATTCCAAGCTTAACCCCGCATACGTCTGTTATAATAGCATTTTTATTTATTAAATGTGCATTATCTTTTATCCAATTTATTAAATCAGAAGGATAGATACATAAAACAACGAGGTCGCTACTAGCTAAAAATTTTTCGTAATTTGTAGTTGAGCCATCTTCAATATATCCGTTTTTTATAGCAAAATCGATACTTTCATTTGAAATATCAATCCCGTAAACAGTATTGTTTGCCTTAGTTAATGCCATAGCGTAACCACCGCCTAAAAGCCCTGTGCCAACGATTGTTATTGTTTTGTTTGTCATTTATTAAATCTCCTATTATAAACTATAAAAAATTCCAGTATTTATTAAAACAACTTAGTAAAATTGAAATAAATACTGGAGTTTTGCTTTGGTGGAGAATATCGGACTTGAACCGACTACCTCTTGAATGCCATTCAAGCGCTCTCCCAGGTGAGCTAATTCCCCATAAAAAAGATATTTTAATTGTCTTTTATAGTATCAAAAAATATTATTGTTGTCAATAAAATGAATTGTTGTGCATATATATTAATAAAAATTAAAAAGGTGGTTAATATGAGATATAATTTTTTAACAGATTCATACGAGGAAGAATATTCAGCATTTGTAACTGATTTTAGTAAATACGAAGTTATAAATGAAGAAAAAAAGGAATCAATAAATAAAAAATATACAAATTTTGATGATGAGGAAGTGGTAAAAGAAGAAGAAATTAAGCCAACGATTAAAGAAGAAGATATACAAGGATTTGTTTTAGAAGAATTTGTTGAAGAAAATCCAGAAGAAAATCAAAGATATATTTTGGAAAATGAATGGCAAAAAGAACTAGAAGAAATAAAAAATACAGAAAATTTTGATAAAATATCTGCCCAGCTTAATCAAATTGATTTAAAGCTAGGCAGAATATGCGATTATATTCAAAGTATATTTAACGTTAAGTAAAATTATTATAATAAATCTAAATCATCATCTCGAGTGCCGTAAAAAGAGCTATCTTTATCACGGCACTTTTTGCATGCACAGTTTTTAGTGGCTGATAATGAAGTGTAGCTAGGCATATCAGCGTATCCAGCAAAAGTATCTGAAAAAGTTAGAGCATCGTATGGACAAGGTGCATAGCCTTCCAGCCAAACGCTTTCATATTTCCAAAGGCTATCTGTTATTGAGCCTTTAATTCTAACAAAATATTTCATTACACCATCTATTTCTCTTGAAACTATTTTGCTGTTTAACATCACGCACATACTAGAGCCTTCGATATAACTTAAAAGCTCTTTTAGATTGTAATATGGGTTACCATCAGAAGTTGAACAGAAATTATAAACAACTTCATCAACAGCAGTGATAGGAATTGCTATATATGATGAGCAAACATTCCTATTTGATAAAGTGCGAACTATTACTTGCCCTTCAACTCTTATTCTAACGCCTGGGTTATCAGTGTCACAATCTACAGGCTTTTCAGTTGCACTTGTAACTCTAAAGTGAGCAAAATCCATATCGATATCGCTCGAAAAATTAGAAAACCCTTTGCAACTATTCATAATATTATGTATTGATGGCAAAGGAATAATTTCTCTTACTTTAATACAAGTCATCGCTTTAACAACTTTTGCTGTTATATTTAAATATCCAAGATCTAATGATTCGTTTTCTATTCCAAAATTATCTTTATTCACCATCAAGTGGTTTTTAAATTCAACTTTTTCCATAAAGCATACTCCTTTTAAGTAGTCTATATTAACATATGAAATATCATTAAAATCTGTTACTGGTAAAAAAATCTTGTTTAGATTACAAAAAAATGTTATAATAACAAACAGTTATGTTTTAATGATTATTTAAAGAGGTATATGAATGAAATATAAGGCGATTTTTTTTGATTTAGATGGAACACTTTCTAATCCTGAAGAGGGAATAGTTAATTCTATTAAATACGCATTAGATTTTTATAATTTTGATTATTCAAAAATAAATTTATCTAAATTTATAGGCCCACCATTGCAGGATACATTTAGTTATATATTAGATGAAGAAAAATCAAATGAAGCCATAGCAAAATATCGAGAAAGATTTGATGGTATGAACGGCTTGTTTGAGAATATTTTATACGATAATGTTGAATTAGTTTTAAAAGAGCTTAATAAAAAAGGATACAGGCTGTTTACAGCAAGTAGTAAGCCAGAAGTTTTTGTTAAAAGGATATTAGAATATTTTAATATTGATACATATTTTGAATTTATGGGTGGAGCAACTTTAGATTCTTCAAGAATTGGAAAAACCAAAGTTATAGAATATGTATTAGAAAATGCAAAACTTTCACCGAATGAAGTTTTAATGGTTGGTGATAGAAAATATGATTTAAATTCAGCAGAAGAATTAGGCATGGATGCTGTTGGAGTTTTATATGGGTTTGCAGATGAAAATGAATTAGATAATTGCAAGAGTGTAAAGTTAATAAATAATATTATAGAAATTTTAGAAATAGTTTAAGGCAGGGAGAACATAAATGAGTAATAAAAAACAACCACAAAAAAAGATAAGTTTTTCACAACGAATTAAAATATTTGCAAAAAAGTTTTCAAAATTAGATTTGATAACAAAATTGCAATTATTAGCAGTTGTTGCAATTATAATTACAATAATTTTTGCTGTTTTCACTTTTATAACTGATGATTCACCAGCAAATAATGGTGAAAATGAGCAAACTGAGAGTGCTCAAACAACACAGCCAGAAATTGAAGCAGATAAAGAATATGAGATTGATGCATACACAAAGGCATTATCAGAGTATGAGGATAGTATAATTCAAACAAATACACAGGCAAGCTCAACTTATAATAGAGATATTTTATTTATAGGTGATTCAAATACAGAGGCACTTGCAACTTATGGGCATGTAAGCTTACAACAGGTTATAGGGGTAACTGGGATGGGAATTCATTCTGTTCCAAGTCTTCAATGTGTTTGGTTTGTTGGCTATGAAACCCCATACACAATTCCACAAGCAGTTAAATTAATGCAACCTAGAACTATAATTATAAATTATGGTACTAATAATATTGGTGGAATGGAAGTAGATACTTTTATTGATGAATACCTAGAAGCTCTTGCAGCAATAGAAAAATCATACCCATATTCAAATATAATTATTAATTCAATTTTCCCAGTTGCACAAAATAGAGATTATCCAAATATCACAATGCAAGAAATTGATGAATTTAATATAGCTTTAGCAAAAATGTGTAGTGAAAATGGATATATGTTCTTGAATTCATCAGAAGTATTAAGAGATTCAGATACTGGATTTATGCTTCCTGAATATGCATCAAATGATGGGCTACACTTAAGTAGTGAGGGGTTAAAAAAATATATTGAATATGTTGGCAGTCATAAATATGAAGTTGAAGATACAAGACCGTCAGTAGGCAGTGTTCCAACAAGAAGAAATCCTCCAGTTGAAGAAACACCGACTCCAACACCATCAGAAACTCCGACACCATCACCAACACCAACTCCGTCGGCAACACCATCAGAATCGCCGTCGGCAAGCCCAAGTGAAACACCAACAGCTTCACCAACTCCAACAACGTCACCAACGCCAACAGCAACTGCAACAACAGCTCCAACAACAGCTCCAACAGATGCACCAACAGCAACACCAGAGCCTACACAAGAGCCAACGCAGGCACCAATTGTGACAGAAGCACCAGTTGAAACTCCAACACCTTCACCAGAGCCTACCACTGATCCAAATGTGGCAGGATAATTAAAAAAAGAGGATTATAAATGAATATTACAGTTTTAGGAACAGGTAGATGGGGAGCTTTTTTAGCCGTTTACCATAGTAGAATGAATAATGTTACTCTTTGGGGTAGAGAAAACTCAAGCGATTATATTGAATTAGAAAAAACAAGAAAAAATGATTATTTAGCCTTACCAAATGAGTTAATATTAGAAAAAGATTTAAAAAAGGCGCTTGATTTTTCTGATTATATAGTTATCTCTATTAGTGCTCAAAATTTAAGAGAATTTGCTTTAGATGTTAATAAACACAATGTTGAAGGGAAAACATTTATTCTTTGCATGAAAGGGATCGAATCAGAAACCGGAAAAAGATTAACCCAAGTAATGGAAGAGAGTATAACACAGAATATTAATGTTTGTGTATGGGTGGGGCCAGGACATGTTCAAGACTTTATGAAAGAAATTCCAAACTGTATGGTTGTGGATAGTAAAGACAAGAATCTAACTTATAAAATAGTTGAAATGTTTTCAAAAGATTTAATTAGGCTATATATTGGCGATGATATTATCGGCACTGAAATTGGGGCAGCAGCGAAAAATGTTATAGGTATAGCAGCAGGTCTTTTAGATGGCGCTAATCTATCTAGT
>CAZVOQ010000077.1:6812-7538 GCA_964628475.1 uncultured Oscillospiraceae bacterium
AATGGCAAGAGGTGCAAGAGAAGTTGCAAGATTAATAAAAGCTATGGGTGGAAATGAATTAACAGCCTATGGCCTTAGCCATTTAGGAGATTATGAGGCAACTTTGTTTTCACTCCATAGCCAAAATAGAATGTTTGGCGAGGCTTTAATTACAAATCAAGGATACACAAAACTTGCAGAAGGTGCATCAACTGTTAAAGCTCTTATGTATCTTTCTAAAGAGTATAATGTTGAAATGCCAATTTCAAAATTAGTTTATGATGTGATTTATAGCGACGAAAATCCAAAAGTGCTCCTTAATAATCTTTTTAAAAGAGATATCAAAGAAGAATTTTGCATTAAATATTAACAGAAATTTAAAAGTGATTAAAATAATTGTTTAAATTGTTTTAATTGCTTTTATTTTTTTATGCATTTTTAGTAAAAATTATTAAAAAATATAAAAAAAGTATTGATAAATTATTAATTATTGTTTATAATTATAAAAGTGACTTATTTGAGCAAAAGTTCAAAGTGATAAAACAAATAAGTAAAAATATTAGGAGGACAAAAAATTGGATTTAATGATTTTTGCACTAGTTGGTGCAGTAGTCGCTCTTGGATATGCAGCTTATCTAGCTAAAAAAATATCAAAGTATTCAGAAGGTACTGAAGAAATGGTTAAGCTAGCTTCTGCTATTCGCGAGGGCGCAAACACATACCTAAAAAGACAATACAAAACAGTTG
>CAZVOQ010000078.1:0-7515 GCA_964628475.1 uncultured Oscillospiraceae bacterium
TGTTATAATTTACACAAATAAAAAGTATTTTATATCTGGATATGAGTTCGAGTCTGAAAAAAGATAGGACACATGTTCAGATTGGGTGCGCCTCACATATAAGGCAGTCAATTTGGATGTTAACCTGAGAAAAGTCAGTGTTTATCAGCTAAATTGACTCTTTTTTTGTCTAAAAATAGTGATTTTTAATAGTGCGTTTTCATGGATGTTTTTTACTAAAAACAGCCTAAAATCGGACTCGAACTATCACACAAGGAAAATATATCAAAATTTAATAAAAAAATGATTAAAAGGCGTTAGTTTTAAATGAAAAACTAACGCCTTTTAATTTCAAAAATATAATTTAGGAGATGAAAATGATGCTTTAACTATAACCGATAAAAGTAATTTGAATCGAGAAAAGCTTGAAAAAGATTATTTTCAAGCTTTGAGTTTCGGATTTTTCTTGTAAAGCATTAGTGGTTTTTTTCTGCTTTAAGGAGTTATATGATGAAAGTACATAAAACATCGATAAAGGAAAGATATGATTATACGCTTAAATATTAAACAAAAAAACTAAAACAATGAATTCAAATGAACTTAAAGAACTTTATGCAAGCTCTACACAAAAAGTAAATGTTTATTAATTTTATTACTATTTTTCAACAAGTTGAATTTGTATTTCATAAACAGAGTTTTCATAGTTATGAAAATTATCTTCATACTCATTAGCAACAACAATTCCTACATCGTAGCCATATTGGTTAATAATTTTCTTTAACTTTGATATATTACCAAAGTTGTTAGAAAAAAGTTGTGTTTTCATACAAATATACATTCCTTTAGGTAAAGTTATAAAATGTTTTGAATCAAAAAGAGGCTTTTCACTTAAATATAAAAAAGAATGAGTGATTTGCAAGGTTTTATTAATAAAGCTGTCATAATCTAATAAGCATCCCCATTGACGTTTAAAATGTAAGTTGCAAAAACTAGGGGTGTTTTTTACTCTTAGAAGTTCAATATCAGAAGAAACGATATCTCTAACAGGATTGTACACAGTAGATAGAACATAACGATCGTCTAAATAGAGCTGATATATATCATCGGTAACGCCGTCAGGTGAGTATGAGAAAAATTCTATATACCAATCTAAAATTTCAATATCTTTTTTAATTGCATTCATTTTTGCGTTATATTCTCTTTTTTTGCTCTCTAAATAAGGAAGTAAATCCTGCGATTTCCCATTTTTAATAATTTTATGTATTTCGGTTAAAGAAAATCCAAGTTTTTGCAAATATTTAATTCTATCAATCACATGGAATTGCTCGATAGAATAATATCTGTAGCCTGTGTTTTCATCAGTATATGATGGTTTAATTAAACCAATTTTGTCGTAGTGTCGCAATGTTGGTACAGATATATTTAAAATGCTTGCGGTTTTGCCTATTGAAAATAATTTGTCATTCATTTTGTGGCTCGTCCTTTATAAAAACATTAGAGATGTATTACAATACATCTCTAATGTTACACGTTTAAATTAATTTTGTCAAATAAAATTAGCATCCTTTGCGCTTTAACGCCATACCATTAAATACTCCGTTTGGTATACCATTTTCAAGTGCTACTTGCCCATTAACTAACACATATTCAAAGCCCTTTGCTGGTGCCCTTGAAATTTCATAGTTAGCACAGTCTGTAACTTTTTCATAATCAAATATAGCAATATCAGCAAATTTATCTATAGCAATTTCTCCACGATCTTCTAGCATAAATCGATCTGATTGAAATTTTGTCATTTTATAAATAGTGTGTTCTAATGGATAGTTATACTCTCTAGTCAATCTTATCATTTTAGCAAAAGAGCCAAATACTCTTGGGTGAGGAAAACCACCACAAACAATACTATCACTTGAAACAGTGTAATATTCACTTTTGAATAAAGTCATATAATCATCTTGTAATAATTTATATATTTTTGGATCTTTTATTTCAGAAGATAATGCCCCTAGGCCTAAATCCGTTTCAACTAATAAATCTAAAATCATTTCCCCCATATCTTGATTGCGAAGTTTACAAATTTCATCAAATGTCTTTCCTTCGTATTCAGGATGTCCTTGCGCATAAGAGCAAATAGCAGGAGCATCGTCACCCATTAAATAAACATAGTTATCACCGATTTCTTTAACTAGTTGTGTTCGTAAAGTTGGATCTGATAATTTTGAAATTAAACTATCACATCCGCCTTCCATTGTCCAAAATGGCACAAAATATAATCCCAATGTTTCCCAGCCACTATATGGATAAAACTCCATGGTGACACTTGCACCCTCGGCGTTAGCTTTATCAAAACGATCTGTTATATATTCTGGATGTCCTGAAGATGAAGGGTGGAAAGTTTTTGTATGAAGGATATGTAGTTTAACTTTGCTTTCTCTAGCAACTATATCCATTTCTTCCATAGCATCAATTCCTTTACCACTTGGTCGAACGTGAGCCATCATTAAAGCATCTTCGCTTGCAACAACTTTAGAAAGATCTATAATTTCGTGTGTATCTACATTATCTGTATGAGCAGGGAAGTAATCTAATCCAATAGATAAGCCTATTGCACCCATTTTTAAATTTTTAGTGAGTTCATCTTTCATAATACCAGCTATTTCTTCGTAAGGTTTTGAATAAAAACCACTTGCAAAAACTCTAAGAGCACTGTGATTAATAGCAATTGCAAAATTTATAGCAGCGCCATCAGCTAGTTCTAAATATTCTTTGGCATTAGTATATTCATATTTAAAATTGTTTTTTCTACCTACAATTCCTGAATACATTCTTAGTATTTGGGGAATATCTTCTTTTTTGCAAGGTACCATGCCAAGTCCACACATACCACCAATTTGAGTTGTTACCCCTTGAGTTATGGCAGGTGAATTTTGTTTATCGTGTAAAATATTATTATCATTATGGGTGTGAGGATCAATAAAACCTGGTGCAACCACTTTTCCAGTTGCATCAATAACCCTGAAAGAATCTTTTTCTTCTTTACCTATGTATGCAATTCTTGAGCCTTTAATATAAATATTAGTTATGGTTGGTGGAGTGTTTTCACCAGTGTATACTAAACCGTTTTTTATTGCGATATCAAACATATTAATCTCCTTAAATTTATTTTACATTCACAAATACAATTTGTATCTTTATTATATAATCTAAACTTAGGTTAGAGTCAATACTTATTTTAAAAAATACTTGACTCTAAACTTAGATTATTGTTTATAATAGAATCAAATAGGAGGAATATCTCAATATGGAAAAATTTATAAAAAGAGCATGGGCAGAAATTAATCTTGATAATATAGTGTATAACTATAAATTAATTGAAAATCATTTGCCAGAAAATACAAAGATAATGGCTGTGATTAAAGCAAATGCAAACAATTTAGGCGATATTATGATAGCGAAAACTTTAAATGAATTTAATAATGTTTGTTTTGCAGTTTCTAATATAGATGAGGCAATAACAATTAGAAAAACAGGAACAGACAAACTAATTCTAATTTTAGGATACACACCAGTAGAGCTAGCTACAGAGCTTGCAAAGTATGATATTACGCAGGCAGTTATTTCTTATGATTATGGTAAATTATTAGAAAAAGAATGCGAAAAAGCTAGAGTGAAAGTAAAATGTCATTTCAAATTAGATACTGGAATGAGCAGGATAGGTCTTGTTTGCTATGATGAGTATTTTGATGAAGCGATAGAAAATGCAACTACACTTTATAAAAGTAAATATCTTGAATTTGATGGCGCATTTACTCATATTGCAACTTTTTATGATTTAGATGAGGACTCTAATTTGTTTACAAAATTGCAGTTTGATAGATTTATTAAATTTACAAATAAGTTGAAAGAAAAAGGCATTAGGCTTAATTTATTACATTGCTGTAATTCTCCAGGAACTGTTAACCATCCAGAAATGTGCCTTGATATGGTTAGGGTTGGAACGGCAATTTTAGGTGGATTAAGTACAAGTTATATGGAAAAAGTTATTAATTTTAAAGAAGCATTAGTTGTAAAGAGTGTTGTAGCTTGCGTAAAAGAGGTGAAAGAGAATACTTATTTTGGATATAGTAGAACATATATGTCTAGTAAAAATATGAAAGTTGCAACTTTACCAATAGGATATTCTGATATTTGCCGAATAGGCTTAAATCAAGGATATATATTGGTTAAAGGAGTTA
Organism: uncultured Oscillospiraceae bacterium; assembly: GCA_964628475.1. GTDB lineage: Bacteria > Bacillota > Clostridia > Oscillospirales > Ruminococcaceae > RGIG3102. The sequence goes on from CAZVOQ010000078.1 coordinate 4,215, forward strand.
AATGTCCGGTTATTGGTGGGGTGTGTATGGATCAGCTTATGATTGATGTTTCCGATATAGAAATAATTGATATAGGAGATGAGGTAGTTTTACTTGGAGAAATGGGGGATGGAAAAATAAATATAGAAGAATTTGCACATTTTATGGGTACAACATCAGAAGAAGCGTTCTGTCATTTAACAAAAAGATTGCAAAATCTTTATATTCAAAATGAAAAAATAACTCACTATGCAAATTTTGTTGCTAGTGTACAAAAAATAAAATAAATGTTCAAAAAATATATTGACTCTACACTAACTTTAGAGTTTATAATAAAGATACATTCATAAATACAACAACTATAACAGATTAAAAAACTATCAAAGAAAAAATTAAAAACAAAAATTTAAGGAGAATTTATTATGTGGAAAAAAGCTAATAAGCCTGTTACGATTATTGGAATTGGACTTGTATTATTGTTCACTATAGTAATCATAGCATGGCCACAACAAACAGCCGACTTTGCTAATGCCTTCTTTGCGTATATGACAAGAGATTTAGCTTGGCTATTTATGGGACTTGCTGCAATATCTACAGTTTTTGGTATTGTGGTTGCATTTTCAAAATATGGAGATATTAAATTAGGTGGTGCAGATGCAAAACCTACATACTCAACATTTTCATGGAACTCAATGATTATCACTTCATGTCTTGCCATTGGAATACTCACTTTAGGTACTGTTGAGTGGGCATCTTATGTGCATGCAGCTCCATTTGGAGTAGAGCCTGGTTCAGTTAGAGCTTATGAACTAGCATCTGCTTACGGTTTCTTCCATTGGGGGCCAATAGCATGGACTCTTTACTTAATTCCAGCTTTTGCTATAGGGTATATGTATTGGAATAAAAAATCACCATCACTTTGTATGTCAGATTTATGTAGTGGAACACTAACAAAAGATAGAAATAAACATAAAGTTATTAGATGGGTAATAGATGGCGTTATAGCTTTCTGTTTTGTTGGTAGTATGGCTAGTACAGTAGGGCTTGGAACACCTGTTATTGCAGAATTACTTTCTCGTATTTTTAATATTCCTAACAGCTTTGGATTACAGCTTGGAATAACTGCAGCATTTGGTGTATTCTTCCTTGCATCGCTTTCTAGTGCTATTTCTAAAGGTATATCATTTATTAGTACAAATAATGTAAAATTATGTGCAATATTCTTTTTATATGTATTTATCTGTAGCCCAGATAAAAGCTTTATTCTAAATAATATAACAATGGCGGTTGGAACGAATCTTTCAGAAACAGTTAGCATGATGTTCTTTACAGATGCAATTGGTGACACTGGATTTGCTCAAAACTGGACAGTTTTCTACTGGTCATGGTATATAGGATTAGCTATTTCTTGTGGTACATGGATTGCTCGTATATCTTATGGCAGAACTTTACGTGATATTATTACAACTTGCTGTATATGGACAGCATTAGCATCATGGGTAACATATGGTATTATGGGTAACTATGCAATGTCATTAGAGTTAGGTGGAATTTTCAATCTGTCGTCTCAAATTAATGATATTAGCACACCACAAGCAGTTGTTGATGTTTTAAGTCATCTTCCGTTAAATGTAATGGTATTTATTGTGTTTATAATACTATTATTTTTTAACCTTGCAACAACTTGTGCGGCGCACTCAACTTCTGTTGCTATAATGGCATCAAAAGATATGTCAGGCGCTGAAGAACCAGCACCAGCTTGGAAATTAATTTGGGGATTATTATTCTTAGCTATTCCAATAGCTATAATGGTTCTTGAAAATAGTGTTCCAGGGCTGAATCTATTAAAAACTCTTCAATCAATCACACTTGTTTTTGGTATTCCAATAATATTTGTTGTTTTATTACTAGCTTACTCAGCTTATAAAGTTTTCAAAAAAGATATTGAAAATGGAGATATTCCAGTTGAAAAAAGCAAACTTTATAAATGGAAACATTAAATTTAGGAGAAAATATGGAATTTAAAAATTTAAAACCTGGTACAGCTGCTTTGTATGCTGGAGCTGATATAAATAGAACAGATATAACACCTGAAGCCCCACCTATATATCAAACTAGTTCATATGTTATGGAAGATTTGGATATGTTGTATGAAAGATATGAAGATGGAGGATACACATATTCAAGGCTTGCAAACCCAAATAGAACTAGCCTTAGTGAAGCAATTAATTCTTTGGAAAATAGTAAATATACTTTTTGCTTTTCATCGTGTATGGGAGCAATATCTGTAGGGCTGTTAACAGTTTTAAAAAGTGGAGATCATGTAATTGCAAATAGCAAATTATATGGAGAAACGATTATACTGTTAACGCAGGTCTTAAACGAGTATCAAATTACATCTACTTTTGTGGATTTTTCGGATACAAATGCACTTAAAGCTGCTATTAAGCCTAACACAAAATTATTATATACAGAAGTGCTTTCAAATCCACTTTGTAGTGTTACTGATATTAGAGAAGTTTCTAAAATAGCAAAAGAAAATAACTTAAAGGTTATGGTGGATAATACATTCACAACTCCATATGTAATTAAACCTCTTGATTTAGGTGTTGATTTAGTTGTTCATAGCGTTACAAAAGCATTAAATGGGCACTTTGATGTAACTGGTGGTACTTTATCGCTAAACGATGACAATCTTGTACCAAGAGTTGACACTTTGCTAACATTATTTGGCTCAATTATGGATCCGAATACTTCATGGCTAACGCTAAGAGGAATAAGAACAGCTCCATTAAGAATAAAAGAGCAAAATAAAAATGCAGTTGATATCTGCAAATCTATAATAAATCATCCAAAAGTAGTTAAAGTTTTTCATCCAAGTTTAGATTTATCACCAGATAATAAATTAGCTAAAGAAATATTTGCAAACGGTATGTTTGGTTCAATGTTTAGTTTAGAAATTGAAGATGACTTTGAAACAATGAATAAGTTTATTAAAAATTTAAATTTAATTAAATATGCTAACACATTAGGGGGATACCGTACAACTGTATCGCACCCATGCTCATCTTCACATTTAGCAATAGATGATGAAATCAGAAGATCGATAGGGATACATCCAGGTGTATTAAGATTTTCTTGTGGAATAGAAGATTCAGAAGATTTAATTCAGGATATAATACAAGCATTGGATAGATTATAAAATTAAAACTAGCCGCAATTTTATTGTGGCTAGTTTTTCAAAGATAACGTAAAGTTAATAAAAATATTAAAAGGAGATTAAAACATGGACAAAATAATAGAAATCCGCTGGCATGGACGA
>CAZVOQ010000079.1:0-7370 GCA_964628475.1 uncultured Oscillospiraceae bacterium
ATAAACTTGCTAAAACTATCGCCTCGCCAATAATAAATGTTTTTATCCCTTTTAAGCTTTTTTCTTGCATAATATATCCTCCTGCTTATTAAAAATTTATAATTTAACTATTTAAAAAATCGAAAGCAAATTGCGCATATAAGGCACTTCCCCTTTTTAAAACATCTTCATCAACAGTGTATTTCTCGTGATGATTTGTATAAATAATTCCTTTTTCTTTATTTCTGCTTCCTAAAAATGTAAACACACCGTCTGCCTTTGCCATATATTCAGAAAAATCTTCACTGCCCATTAAAGTATCTAAATGGGCAAGACTTTCTTCGCCATATAATTTTATAGCGGCATCTCTTGCAATCTGCAAAACTTCTTCTTTATCATTAATAACTGGCGATGTTAGCCATTTAATGCTAAATTTAGCCTTTGCACCATAAGCGGCAGCGGCATTTTCTATGATACTTCTTAATATAGTTTCAGATTTTTCTATTGTTTCTTTTGAAAATGTTCTAATTGTTCCATCCATTTTAACACTGTTTGGTATAACATTATATCTTGAGCCACCATGGATTGTTCCGATAGTTAAAACTAAAGGATTTAAAGGATCATTAATTCTTGAAACATATGTTTGCAATGCTTGGATAACTCCACTTGCTGCAACTATTGCATCCACTCCTAAATTCGGGGCACTTCCATGCGCTGCAACACCTTCGATTTCTATTTCAAAATATGCAGGCGCTGCCATTCTATTTCCAGCTTCAACGCTAATTCCAGGAGCATCAAAATTCCCCCAAATATGAGAAGAGTAAACTGCATCAACATTTTTCATTACGCCTTGTTTAATCAGTTCAACTGCACCAGAAGCAGTTTCTTCAGCAGGCTGAAATATCAATCTAACTGTTCCTGATAAATTTTCTTTTGTTTCTTCAAGCATTTTAGCCGCTCCAAGTAGCATAGCAATATGCGCATCATGCCCGCAAGCGTGCATATTTTCATTGCAAGAAGCAAATGAAAGCTCTGTTTCTTCTTTGATTGGAAGTGCATCTATATCAGCCCTAAGCGCAACTGTTTTCCCGGCTTTTTCTCCTTTTATTTCAGCCACACATCCTTCAAAGCCCTCAAAAAGCTCTGCTTTAATTCCTAGGCTCTCTAAATCTTTTACTATATTAATAGTTGTTTGTTTTTCTTGCCAAGACACTTCTGGTATACTATGGTACAACCTTCTTTTTTCTATAATATAATTCTCTGTTTTTTCTGCTAAAAGTTTATAATTCACAAATAATCTCCTTTACTCTATTTATACAACTAAATATACCATAAATAGTGCTTATTTACAACTTATAAAAATAAAAAGCTAAGTGGCTATCGCACTTAGCTTTTAGATAATAAATATTAAATTGCTCTTTTTGTAATCTCTTTATTAGCCTTGTAGTTTTCAAGATAAATAAGTTTTCTTTTTCTTGCTCTTAAAATTCTTTTTCTTAATATAGCTCGAAGTTTATTCTCATTTTTAAAGCATTTTGAAGTTAAAAAAGCAAATAGGGCTGTATTTATCACAACATTCACTATATTCACCCCATAGGCTATGCCACCTAAGCTAATAACTGTTAAAATCGCAAAAACTGTTGTTAATATATTATAAAGCATTATTTTCTTTTTCATAATTAATTCTCCTTTATTTCATCTATCTGAATTAAAAATCCAGATAATTTATTAATTTTGGCTAGTATTCGTTTTTTCACAACCTTAAGTTGTTTTCTTGATTACATTTTACAACAACGTTTGGTTGTTGTCAAGTGTTATTTTTAATTTTTTTCACTAAATCACCACTTTTAGTTGTTTACAAATTAAAACATTTGTAGTATAATAAAATCAATACAACTATAGGTGGTGACAAATATGTTTTCAAAACAAATAAAAATCCTTCGTAAAGAAAGAAAATTAAGCCAAACTAAACTTGCTGCAGATTTAAAATTAACACAGCAAGCTATTGGTAAGTGGGAAACTGGAAAAAGTGTTCCTGATAGTAATATGCTTTCAACTTTAGCTAGCTATTTTAATACAACAGTCGATTTTCTTTTAGGTGTTGAAAAATCACCTATAGATAATCCTAATGTGCCAAAGCAGGTTTTAGTTCCAATCATTGGAACAGTTAGGGCTGGCTATGATGCATTTGCTGTTAATGAAGATTTAGGGCATGAGTATGCTAATGTTCCTTCTAGTGAAGATTATTTTTATCTTTTAGTGAAGGGCGATAGTATGGAGCCTAGAATTTCTGATGGCGATTTAGCATTAGTTAAAAAGCAATCTGCTTTAAACGATGGCGAGCTTGGTGTTTTCATTTATGGCGATGAAGAAGCAACTCTTAAAAAATTTGTACATCGTGGTAGCACTGTTATCCTACACGCTTTTAATCCAACGTATGAATCAAAAGTTTTTGTAAATGAGGAAATCAATGATTTAAATATTGTTGGTAAAATTATAGAAACAAAGGCTAGATGGTAATTTTAAATTTTATAATTAAATCAAAAAAACATACCAAGCATTTTTATATTATGTTTGGTATGTTTTTATTATTTTGAAAATTAAGAGAAATTTAATTTTTATATTTGAATTTTCTAATATTTATATGCTATTATGTATATACTCTAATATAAAGGGGGCATATAAATGTTTGAAGAGTATAGTAAAAAGATAAAAGTATCTTTTTTTAAAAAAACGCAGATAAATATTATATATGGTCAGGCTATTTTTATCGTTGGCATGGTTATATTACAAATTATATTTTTATATTCAATAGTGTATCAATTAAATGAAGTTTTCCCTTCATTATATCTTTTAATTTCTATATCAGCGTCTATATTAGCAATAATTATATTTAATAGATTTATGCACCCTAACGAAAAGATGATGTGGATTGGTTTTTTAGTAATTGCACCAATTTTCGCCTCAATGCTTTATTTATATGTAAATAGAAATAAAAAACGAAAAAAAGTGATTCAACACCTAAAAAGTATAACCGAAAACTCTAATAAATTTTTAATCCCCGATGAAAATCTACTATCAAAATTAAAAGCAGAATCTCCTGATTTATATAATATTTCCAACTTTTTATATAAATACAGTGGCTCGCCTATTTGTAAAAATACTAGCGTAAAATATTTAGCTCAAGGTGAAGAGAAGTTAGCTGAAATGATTCGATTATTAAAAGAAGCTAAAGAATTTATATTCCTTGAATATTTTATCATCCGTCCTGGATATATGTGGGATGAAATACTAAAAGTTTTAAAAGAAAAGGCAAAAGAAGGCGTTGAAGTTAGAGTTATGTATGACGGCACTTGTATTTTATATTTATTACCTAGCGACTATCCAAAAACCTTAGAATCTTTTGGCTTTAAAGTTAAAGTTTTTGAGCCGATAAAGCCTTTTATAACTAATAGACTAAATAACCGCGACCATAGAAAAATCCTAATTGTCGATGGCAAAACTGCAATCACCGGGGGAATAAATATCGGTGATGAATATATCAACAAAATGCAAGGCCATGGCCCGCGAAAAGAAACTGCTATTTCAATAAAAGGCCCTGCTGTTGACGGATTTACAAATATGTTTTTGCAAATGTGGGAAGAAAGCGATGATTATTCTTTATATGAAAAATATTTTAATCGAGCAGATACGCAAGATGTTTCTGGCTATGTTATCCCATTTGCAGATAGCCCAATAGACGATGAGCCTGTTGGAAAATACTTATATCTTGATATAATAAATTCTGCTAAAAATTATGTTTATATAACTAGTCCTTACCTTGTTATAGATTATGAGATGGAAAATGCCTTGATATTTGCTGCAAAGCGTGGAGTTGATGTTAAAATCATTCTTCCTAGTGTTGGAGATGCTGCATTTTATATCTATCTTGCACATTCAAGATATGAAAAGCTTATTTTATCTGGCGTAAATATATATGAATTCATCCCTGGGCTAATTCATTCAAAAATAATCATATCCGATTCAATCAAAGCCATCGTTGGCACTATAAATTTAGATTATCGTAGCCAATATCACAACTATGAGTGTGGCGCATATATCCATAGTTCAAATGAAATTTTAAAAATAGAAGAAGATTTAATAAAAACCATAGATATTGAATCAAAATTAATGAGCGTTAAAGATTTACAAAATGATAAATTATATTCAAAATTAATGGCGTCAGTCTTAAAAATCATTGAGCCACTAATGTAAAAAAGAAAAAACAGGAGATTAAATCTCCTGTTTTTATTATTAATATCCGATAATAAGTCCTTTTTCCATAGTGTAAAAAGTTGTAAGACCTTTACAATCCACGATAGTGATATCATCTGTTTTTAATTTTGTTTTAAAAACTTCTTTTGCAGCTAATGCGCCCTCATAATTTTTGCAGTGTGATATAACTATTGGCATATTTTGCATATTCTTAGTTTCAGCCATAATATCCGCCATCGCATTAATAGCATTATTTTCGCCTCTAGGCTTTTTAACAACTTCGATTTCGCCCGCACTAGTTGCAATCGCAACAGCACGAATGCCAAGGCTAGTAGCCAAAATACCTGCAATTTTACTCATTCTACCTGTTTTTATTAAATTATCATATCCACCAAGAGCAAAAGTTAAATGAAGATTTTCATTTAAAGCATCTAAAATATCGCAAATTTCTGAAAACTCTTTTCCTTCTTCTATTAAATCTTCAGCTTTTCTTTTCATTAAAACCATTTTACCTGCTGTTGAATGGGAATCAATGATATGCACATTTTTTTCTGGAGAAATTTCAGCTAGCATCTCTTTTGCAATTCTAGCAGAATTATTTGTTCCACTTAAAGCGCTAGTCATAGTAACGCAAATAGTATTTTCAGCTTTTTTAAATTCTTCTAAAAAGCTTTCTGGAGAAGGGCAAGCAGAAGAAGAAGCCTTTTTTTCTATTTCCATTGCTGATAATAATTCATCTATTGATAAATTTTCATCATCAACAAATTCCCTACCACCAACTATAATTGATAAAGGCACTACGCTAAAGCCTATATCGCCTTTTGCATCTTCTTTTCTTAAATCGCAACTTGAATCAAGCACTATATTCCATTTCATACTACTTTTATTCCTTTCTAAATCGCTTTGTGTACATTTTATTTATTATTATAAAAACACAAATCTAAAAGCTTGTTTTAAATCTTATTTATTCAAATTTAAAAAACCACCCTATGTGGTTTACAATACTATATTATATTATTAATTAAACTATGTCAAGCACTATTGACATTAAGTGATAAAAATTCTATAATAATTCACATATTGTATAATTTAAAATAAATAAAGGAGATTATATATGAATAATAAGATATTAAATTTTAAATTGCCAAGATATTCCGAACTACCTACACTAGATTTATATTTAGATCAGGTTATTGTTCTTATAGAATCTAGCCTTGCTGATTTACGCCTTTTAGGGGATGAGCCTATTTTAACAGCATCTATGGTTAATAATTATGTTAAAAAAGGCATTGTTCCTGTTACAAATAAAAAAAGATATTCAAAAGAGCATATAGCTAGTATATTTATGGTTTGCATATATAAGCAAATCTTTTCTATGGATGAAATTAAAGGATTAATCCAAGTTCACCAAAGAATAGTAGATTCGCCAAACAATCCAATTGATGTTGAAAGAAGTTATGATTATTTTTGCAGAGAGCTTGAAAACATATTAAAATCAACATTTAAAAACGAAACTATCCCTGATGATACAACTGTATCTTTTACAGCTGAAAGGCAATTAATTAGAAATGCCTCTATCGCTTTTTCAAACAAAATCTACACTTTAAATTTACTTAATGAATTTAATAATGAACCAAACTAAAAATGAGATGTGATAATTCACATCTCATTTAATTTATTTTGCTAATTTATTTTGCACACTCTTTAATTATATTAATAATAACGTCTGTGCATTTTTGCATTTCTTCTTTTGCTATACATTCATATCTCCCATGTGCATTCATTCCGCCAGTTCCAAGGTTTGGGCATGGAAGTCCTTTGTAGGATAAGCTTGCGCCGTCAGTGCCTCCTCTTGCTGCAACTGAAACTGGCTCTATTCCTAAATTTAATATAGCGTTTTGAGCATATTTAATAACGTTTGGATAAGGCAAAATTTTCTCTTTCATATTTCTATACTGCTCTTTTATAATAACTTCACAGCTATTTTTTCCATATTTATCATTAATAAATTCTTCTAAAGTTTTCATAAACTCAGCCTTTTTATTAATTTTATCTTCATCATGATCACGAATTATATATGATAAAATTGTTTTTTCGCAAGAGCCATTTGTTTCAGTTAAATGATAAAAACCTTCAAATTTTTCTGTGTGTTCTGGCTTTTCAAACGCAGGCAGTAAGCTATGAAATTCAAAAGCTAATTGCTGGCTATTAATCATTTTTCCTTTTGCATCGCCTGGATGAATAGAGTATCCATTAAAAATCACTTGTGCGCCTATTGCATTAAAATTTTCATAACAAAAATGGTTATACTCCCCGCCATCAACAGTGTATGCAAAATCAGCGCCAAACCCTTCAATATCAAATAAATCAGCCCCACGCCCAATTTCTTCGTCTGGAGTAAACCCTAAAACAACCTTCCCATGAGGAATATTTTGCTTTATAACAGTTGCAACAGCCTCAATAATTTCAGCAATACCCGCTTTATCGTCTGCACCTAAGAGGGTTGTTCCATCGGTTGTAATTAATGTTTGTCCTATTAAAGAAGTTAATCTTGGAAACTCTTTTGGAGATAAAATATGATTTGAGCCCTTTAATAAAACATCTTCTCCATTATAATTTTCTATAACTTGGGCTTTAACTGAAAACCCATTGAATTCAGGAGCTGTATCCATATGAGCTATAAATCCAACAACCTCTTTTTCTTCATATCCCTTAGTTGCCTCTAATGTTCCGTATGCGTATCCATCTTTTATATGAACATTGCTTAAGCCTATCTCCTGCATTTCTTTAACTAAAAAATTTGCAACATTTAATTGAATATCCGTAGACGGACAAGTTTTGCTTTTTTCATCTGATGGCGAATCAATCGCAATATAATTTAAAAATCTTTCTAAAACTGACATATTTCTCCCTTTCTTTATATACAAAACTACTTATAATAACTTTATTATTACAACATTTTTTATATAAAGTCAATATTAATATAGTTTATAATAAATTTTATTTGTTTTTTAGTGGTAAATATGCTAAAATATTATAGATTATATCAAAATAATAGTGATTTTAAATCGCTTTGGAGGATAATATGTTTAAAAACAAAACTTTATTAATAACTGGTGGTACAGGTAGCTTTGGAC
>CAZVOQ010000080.1:0-5178 GCA_964628475.1 uncultured Oscillospiraceae bacterium
TTGATGAATTTAAGAAAATAGCAAATGATAGTTTGGCTGATATTAAAGATTTAAAAGATGCTGTTGATTATGAAGTGTTACAAGAAAAGATAGATGAGCTTGAAATGCACACACAACAAGAGGATTTTTGGACGAATAAAAATAAGCAAGGCGATATTTTTTCAAAATTGAAAGTTTTTAAAGATAAAAAAGAAGGCGTAGATAATATTATTTCACTTCAAAGCGATTTAGAAACTTTATTAGGATTATATCAAGAATTTGAAGATGAAGAATTAGAAGAAGATATTAAAACAACGAGTGAGAATTTAACTAAAAGTGTGGAAAATTTAAGATTGTCAACTCTTTTAGTCGGCGAATATGATTCAAAAAATGCAATTATAACCCTTCATGCAGGTGCAGGTGGTACAGAGAGTCAAGATTGGGCAGAGATGCTTTATCGCATGTACACTAGATATTGCCAAAAACAAGGATATAAAGTTGGAGTTATTGATTATCTTGATGGAGATGAAGCTGGGATAAAATCTGTTTCGTTTTCAGTTGAGGGAACGAATGCCTATGGGTTTTTAAAAGGAGAAAATGGTGTTCATAGATTAGTTAGAATTTCTCCTTTTGATTCTTCAGGCAGACGTCATACATCTTTTGCTTCTTGCGAAGTTATGCCAGAAATCGATGAAGATGTTGAAGTTCATATTAATAGTGAAGATTTACGAGTTGATACGTATAGGGCATCTGGAGCAGGCGGACAACACGTTAATAAAACAGAGAGTGCTATTAGAATAACGCATATTCCAACAGGAGTTGTTGTTTCTTGTCAAACTCAAAGAAGCCAAATTCAAAATAGAGAATTTGCCATGAAAATGCTTAGAAGTAAACTTGCACAAATTAAAGAAAGAGAGCATTTAGAAAAAATCGAAGATATTAAAGGTGTCCAAAAAGAAATAGCTTGGGGAAGCCAAATAAGAAGTTATGTGTTTATGCCATACACTTTAGTTAAAGATCATAGAACAGGCTATGAAGATGGCAGGGTGGATATGGTTATGGACGGAGCAATTCAAGGTTTTTTAAATGCCTATTTAAAGCAGGATAGTAAAGAAATTTTATAGTAAATAAAAAAGGAATGACGTAAAGCGAATCTACTTGTCATTCCTTTTTTATTTAATTAACGATTAATTTGATTTCATCATCTAAAACCCTAAAAGAAGTTTTATACTGAACAGATTTTACCCAGTGATTATGTACTCCTATATTGATTTTGCAAGGAGGATAAACAGTTGATGTTTCTAATTTGCATCTTGAACAATCCTTTGTTAAATCTGCAATAATATCTTTTCTTTTAATTTGTTCATCAAGATGTGTAACATACAACTCGAGCTGTTCTTTTAATTGGTTTAAAAGAATTGTTTTTTGTTCAGTTAGCTCTTTTGATTTTTCTAAAAAATCAATGTTTTTAGAAATTCTATCTATAGTCTTTTTAGTATTAGGGATTTCAAATTTTATTTTTGATGCTTCTTCCGCTAAAGTGTGAGATTTGCCTAAAACAATTCTAACATCTCTGCTAGTTTCGCTTCCTAAAGTTATGGCTTTAATGTGATTATAAGCTGTTAAACTACTGTTTAAAACAACGCCTTTATTAACGGTTACATTTATTGAATCATCTGCAAAAACAGTGCTGTTTATGATTGAGCCAGTTGTAATATTTCCACCAGATGTGACAGTGCAATTTTCAATAAATTTACAAGTTATATTAGAGCCAGCCTCAAGCTTTCCGTGATTATCGGCATTAATTCCATCTTTTATAACTATTTCGCCCTTAGCAGTTAAAATGCAATCACCAGCACTTCCTTCTATATAAATGCTTCCACCAGCTTTAATTTCAAAACCAGAGCGAACTCTTCCTTTTACAATTACATCACCAACAAAATCTATATTACCAGTTGAATTATCAACATTTCCATTTAAAATAAACGATGTTTCCACATTGTATTTTCCAGATTGATAAGATAATCTTCCATCAATTTCAGCTAAAAGTAAGTTAGAGTTTTCAGGAATATATGTTCCTTTTCCGGCAGGGGAAACTAGCTTTTTACCAGCTTTTGCTTTTGCAATTTTGCCGTGAACATCAACTCCATCTTTTCCTAGAGTGTGTGGGATGATTTTACATATAGGTGTATCTTTTATAATATTATTTTCTAAATTTAATTTTTTGAAATCTATTCTGCTATCTTCACCTTCGATGAAAGTGGCTTCTTTTATAACTTTTATGTATTCAACTAATTTACCATCAGTTCCATCGAATGATTTTTCGCCTTCAGCAATTAAATGCATTTTACAAAATTCATTATTATCAACTAAAAAAGACGTAATATCTTCTTTAATTCCATAAGTTATTTTTAGTTTATTCAATTGGGTGTTGATTTCTTCCTTATCAAGTTTTTTTCCTTCATTAAATGCTGGAAAAATAAAAACATATGCCCTGAATTTATCTCGAGAAATAAAAATAAAAACAGAAGAGTCAATGTCTTCATTGGCATCTTTTCTTTTCATATAATCAGCAGCTAAAGGAAGTAAAGCTGTTTGAAGATTGGCTCTATCAGCAATGTTAACTCCTTTAGCGTAATCAGAAGTGTATCCTGAACTTGTACAAAGCTCAGTTATAGCGTTTATGTGTGCATTAGATTTAGTTTGTGTTTGAGTAGGTTTATTTTCAGGTATAGTTTTAACTTCTTTATCAACAGGTATTGCATCGTTTTCTTTTGGTTTTGAACTTTCTTGGCTTTGCCTAAATTTTTCGAACATAGAATACAGCAAGCTTTTTTCTTTTTCCATAAAAATACCCTCTAAACAGTGTGTAAATACATTAAAAAACAATATAATTATCTATTATAATTGTACAATAATAATAGATTTAATACAATGGTAAATATTTACAAATGATTTTAAAAGATTTGGAATATTCGTTATATTATTTTAATCTGTTGTCATTGCCTTTAAATATAAGGATATGATTTTGTCCAAGGATTCTTGAAGCTATTTTTTCAGGATATTTTGAATATATTTCATTTTGTGTTTTTAAATTGGAAGTGTATATTGTTGGTAAGTTTTTAATTGTTCTATTATTTACTATATTATAAAAGCTAGAAACAGCATAATGTGTTAAATATTCGCTACCTAAATCATCTAAAATAAATAAATCACATTCGCTAATGCTTTCTAATAGTTCGCTATCAGAATATTTGCTTTGCTCAATAACATTAAATAAAGCTTGGCTACTAGTGTATATAACAGAAAAACCTTTTTTTATGCAAACGCTTGCAATCGAGCAGGCGAGATGTGTTTTTCCAAGCCCTGATGTTCCCATCATTAGTATGCCTTTTAAATTAGTTGAGAAATTATGTGCGTATTTTTTTGAGAATTCAAATATATCATTCATATGATTAAAAGAATTAGTGCCATCTTCATTTACCTTATTCGGGTATAAATTGATATCAAATTCACTAAAACTTTTTTGTGGCATAGGGGATAGCGAAGATAGGTATTTTTGTTTTTGGCGAGCATTTTCTTTTATCATACATTCGCATAAATTACCATTTATATAGCCAGTGTCTTCGCATATTTTGCAAAAAGGCTCAGAAAGTAAATACTCTTTAGAAAATCCGTGTTTTTCTAACAATTCAGATTGTTTTTTATCTAAAAGATCCATTTCAAGTTTTAAACTTTCAGCTTGCTTTTCATCTTTGCTGATTTTAGCTAAAACTAAAGAAGCACCAAGCGATGTTATTTCAAAACTTATATCTTGATAATTAGGGATTATTTTAAAAACTTCTTCTTTTCTTTTTTGTAAATCAAAAAAAGATTGTTGTTTTCTTTTTTCTAATATCTCATTTGCATAAAAAAGACTGTTGAATTCAGCCATATAAAGCACTTCCTTTCGATTGTTGTTTTAATAAAAAATTATTCAAAAGTTGGAACAGTTAAAGCAGCTTTTATTAGTAAATCATCTTCAGGTTTTATACTAGAGCCACTGCTGTTTGGTTGCGAATTTATAATTTCTTTTTCTAAATCTTGAATTGTTGTGTATTTTTTTCTATGCCAATTTTTTAATATTCCGTTGCAATATTTAATATCGGCATTACTACCAGCCACTTCATAAGATTTTTTAATCATTTCAAAAGACATATTAAGCTTTTCAAACCAAAAGTTTACAACTGTTTTTTCACTTGAATTTAAAAGCTGTGCATCTGTGGAAAATAAAACTGCAACTTTTTGATAATTTATCTCTCTTAATTCAATTAAACTAATATATTCTTCGGCTTTTTGAGCAGAAGAAAAATTATATTTTTTATGAGAAGAAGATATAACTTTTGAAATATAGCTAGGGTTTTGCTTTGTTTTATTATAATAATAATGAGAAAGAGTTATAATAGCATCAATAGGAATGTTTTCCTCTAAAAATAATTCGATGAATTTAATAGTGTTTTTCTCATTCAAGGTGCTACCGAATACGTTTTGTATTTGTGTTATTAAAATTCCAATTTCAGGAACAGTTTTTTTAATATTTATAATATCAACAGCGCTCATTCTAGTTTTTTTAATTTTTTCTTCTTTTTCTTCAATGCAAGATAAAAGCCCTGCATTTGCCCAAAAAAGTAAGCTTGATTGAACAGCTATCATATTAAGATTTAATTCTTGGCTGATAGTAATAGCGTCAGTGGTATTGTTGTTTAAAATATATAGGGCAACTTTTAAATCTGTTTCACGAGCAATTAAAAGATTGTCAAATACAATTTTTGGAACAGATACACCTTTATACTCTTGTTTTAATAGTTGAAACTTCATTAAGATTTGTCCTTTATTTTGTAAATTTGTATTATTAATTTTATATTGTTTTTTTACTTATGTCAATTAGCAAAAAATATAAAAAAGTGATAAAATCACAAATCTATTGAAAAAAGTTTTTAAATTTGATATATTAATAATGCAATTTGAACGGAGGTTAGTACAAATGGAACATGTAAGAGCAAATAAAGGCACTTGTGCAAAAAGTACAAGAGTAGTAGTTGAAGAAGGTTTAGTTAAAGAAGTTGAAATAATGGGTGGATGTCCTGGTAATATCGTAGGGTTAACAGAATTAATCAAAGGTATGTCAGCTACTGAAGCTATTGAAAAAATGAAAGGCAT
>CAZVOQ010000080.1:5188-5540 GCA_964628475.1 uncultured Oscillospiraceae bacterium
CTTGTGGTCATAGACCAACGAGTTGTCCAGATCAATTAGCTTTAGCTTTAGAAGAAGCAACTGCTTAAAAATTAGAATTTAAAAGCAGATGAAATTTCATCTGTTTTTATTTTTTTATATAAGTTTATAATGCGTATTTTTGCCTATACTTTAAATGTATTAAAAAAGATAGGTGATGTGATGTATAAATTTAGAAATTTTTCGCAAAGTGCAAATAAAAGCATAAATTCAGCTGTTGAGATAGCTGGAAAATTTGGACATATAACAATAGGTACAGAGCATTTAATGCTAGGTATTTTATCTCAAGGAAAAACAGATGTTTCGGATATGCTATCCGAATATAATATTGATT
>CAZVOQ010000080.1:5550-7307 GCA_964628475.1 uncultured Oscillospiraceae bacterium
AAAGCTATATAATTTAGTGGCAAGTTCTTTAGGTTCAGGGATTTCTTGCGAATTAACAGGGGAAGATTTAAGTGTTAATGCAGTTGAAGCTTTAAGAGGTTCTTATAGAATATCTCAAAGAAGTGGCAAAAATTTAGCAGGTGTTAATGAAATTTTTCTTTCAATACTAGAATTAAAAGAATGTATGGGATATAAAATATTATCTTCTTATATTGATAATATTTTTATCCTAGAAGATAGAGTGAAAAAAGTTTGCTATTCAAATCAAAATATAACTACCAAAAATCAAAATAAAAAAGAATATAAAACAATTGAAAAATATTCAAAGAATTTAACGAGAACAGCCTTATTAAATCCTTTTGATCCTTGCATAGGTAGAGAAAAAGAGATACTTCGAATTGTTGAAATTATATCAAGAAGAAGAAAAAATAATCCTTGCTTAATTGGTCCAGCTGGAGTTGGAAAAACAGCTATAATTGAAGGGCTTGCAAATTTAATAGCAACAAAAAAATCCCCTAAAGAAATGTGGGATAAAGAGATATATTCGCTAGATTTAGCAGCAATATTAGCTGGAACAAAATATAGAGGCGATTTTGAAGACAGAATGAAGGCTGTTATAGATGAGGCAGCTGGAGATAAGGATGTTATTTTGTTTATAGATGAAATTCATATAATAACATCAGCAGGTGGAGCAGAAGGGGCTATTGATGCAGCTAATATTTTAAAACCAGCATTAGCTCGAAGTAAAGTTCAAATAATTGGAGCTACCACCGATGAAGAGTATACAAAAATTATAGAAAAAGATGCAGCTTTAGAAAGGCGATTTTCTAAAGTTATAGTAGATGAGCCAAGCGAAGATGTGGTTGTGAAAATTTTAGAAGGGCTTAAAATAAACTATGAAAATTTTCATAATTTAATTGTTGATGAAGATGCGATTAAATTAATAGTGAAATTATCAAAAAGATATATTCCATCAAGATATATGCCAGATAAAGCAGTTGATTTATTAGATGAAGCTTGTGCGAAAGCAAAAGTTAGGGGTAATAGTAAGGTTGACGAAGAAAGTATAAAAGAGGCAATAAGCACACAAACTGGAATACCAATTTCTAAAATTCAAACAAAAGAAAAGCAAAGTTTATCTAATTTAGAAAATAAATTAAATACAAAAATTTTTGGCCAGCAAGAAGCCATAAGGGCGATGGTTAATGCATTAAAAAAATGGAGAGTAGGGCTTTGTAATGAAAATAAGCCCATAGCAAGCTTATTGTTTTTAGGCCCTACTGGAGTCGGGAAAACAGAGTGTAGTAAAGTTTTAGCAGACACCATGTTTTCATCACAAAAAAATTTAATTAGAATAGATTGCACAGAGTATTCGCAAAAAAATGATGTGAAAAAGTTAATAGGTGCTCCACCAGGATATGTTGGATATGATGAAGTTGGGAAATTAGAAAAGGAATTAAGTTTAAGGCCTTATTCGGTTGTTTTATTTGATGAAATTGAAAAAGCACACCCTGATTTATATAATATATTATTGCAAGTTATGGATGATGGACATTTAACAACTTCAAAAGGAAAAACATTAAACTTTAAAAACACTATAATTATACTGACTTCTAATCTAGGTGCAAAAGATATAATTTCAAATAATATTGATATAGGTTTTTCTAATACTGAAAAAAGTAGTAGTGATTTATCAAGACAAAGATTAGAAAATGCAATTAAAACTCATTTTCCACCAGAATTTATTGGAAGAATAG
>CAZVOQ010000081.1:0-7295 GCA_964628475.1 uncultured Oscillospiraceae bacterium
CTCAATATCACAACTTGCAAGATTATCTTGAATTGTTTTTGCAATATTTTTTACTTCATCTTCAGTTTTTCCAAGGGCTACTATTAAAAATTCTTCGCCACCATATCTTGAAACAAAGATATCTTTATTAGAAGAAAGATTATTTAATATATTGCCAACTTCCATTAAGGCTTTATCACCACTAACATGACCATACATATCATTATAATTTTTAAAATAATCTATATCAAGCATCATAACTGTCATTGGGATATTATTATCAATTGCAATTGAATGATTAGCTTCAAAGAAGTTTCTAATACCAATACGATTGCTAATACCTGTTAATTCATCAGTTTGAGAGATTAATTTTAATTTTTGTTCATATTCTTTTTGAGTTGTGACATCATTGAAAATAAAAAAGTATCCATTTAATTCTTGGAAAACATCATAGATAGGGCTTTTTTCAATTGAGAAAGATAAAGTTCTTCCATCACTGAGTAATTTGCATTCGATGATATTATTAAGATTTTCTTTCATAGCTATATCTTTACTAAAGAATTTTTTGCCAAACCTTGCAATATCAAATTCTTTTGGATTTTTAATGCTACCAAAAATATTATCGAATTTTTCATTAGCACTAACAAATTCATAATCTTTATTAACAATCATCATTGGAAAAGGTAGGTGGTTAATTAAAGTTTTAAACTCAGCGTGAGTGTTCCAAATATCTGTAACATCTCTAGCAAGCCCAACTGTGCCTAAGGTTTCGCCATTTCTTCCAACAATAGCAGATTTATATGTTTTTAATTGGCGCATTTCATCAGAAATTTTAACTTTTTCATCAAACAAAAATGTGCCTTGCTCTTGGATAACAACTTCTTCTGTTTCCATGCAAACATATTCGCCCTGCTCATATTCTGCTATATCTAAATCCCAGATATAGCAATGTCCTCTGTATTTGATTTGCTCTTTTGTTTTATTAACAGTTTTACAAAAACTATCATTGACTTTAATATGCGAGCCAATAACATCCTTAAACCATATTAAATCAGGCACGCTATCAATAAGAGTATCTAATTGATTTTGAGATAGTTCTGCATCAAGATAATCTCTCATACGAAGCAGGAAATGCCTAATTCGATAATTAAATAAAACGCAGTTTTCTTTTCTCCAAATATCAAAAAGAGTATCTTGATATTCAAGAGAAATCTCTGTCATATGATTATCTTCACAAACTAAAACAATAACGCAGTATGAAGCTTTGTTGTTATAAATAGTGAAAATATCTTCTTTTTTCTCTTCAGCATCAATAATAATTACATCTGCTTTATTATATGTATTCACATCAGCTATATTAATTTTAGTGCAAGAAACAGACAAACGCTCAATTTCATCTGCTTTATTTATGCTATCAATGATACTATCATCACCGATAATTGATATTCGAAGATTATATTTATCCATAAAATGCTCATTTCTTATAAAAAATATTTGTAATCGCTATCTCAAACGAAAAAAATGTTACACATATATAAATTATATATTACATTTAGCGTAGTGTCAATATATAACAGGTTAATAAAATGTGAAAATAATTAATGATAATTAAATTATTTTTTTCTAACTTTTTTAAGTGTTAATTCATATGCCAATAGCATAATGATTATGATAACGCCAAGATAAATTGGATATAAAGTGAAACTAAAAGAGTTTCCAATAATACCAAATAAAGCAGGCATAACTAAAGTTCCAGTGTAGGCAGATGCCATTTGAACACCAGTTACAGCTTGTGAATTATTTATTCCAAAATTTTCAGGAGTTGAATGGATAATACAAGGGAATATCGGCGCAGAGCCCAGCCCAATTATCGCTATTCCTAAAAAGGCTGTTATATCATAATTTGGAATAAATAAAATTATAATACCAACTAACATTAAAATAGCGCCAGCTCTAATCATTTGTCTATCATGGAATTTCATAGTTAGAAATCCGCAAACGCCTCTGCCTATTGTTATACCAAGATAAAATAAAGAAGCAAAACTAGTTGCCACTTCAGGGGCTATCCCACGATTGTAAACTAAATAGCTACTTGCCCAAAATCCAGCAGTACTTTCAGCAGCACAAAAACAAAAAAAGGCAATTGCTATAAATGGAACGCCATTTAGCTTAAAAATTTCTTTTAAAGATAAAACTTTATAGTTATCAGTGTTTGTAGTAGGCTCAATTTTGTTTTTCCAAATTGGCTTACTTATAAATAGTATTAATGATAAAATAATTTGAATAATAAATAATATTATATATCCTAGCCTAAAGCTAAACCCAGAAGTTAAAACAGCTCCCATTATATATGGCCCTAAAGATGCTCCAAGCCCCCACATACAGTGAAGCCAGCTCATATGCTTACTTTCATAATTTACAGCTACATAATTGTTTAAAGCAGCATCTACACTGCCAGCTCCAAGCCCATAAGGAAAAGCAAATAAACAAAGAGCTAAAAAAGAAGTAGTTTTAGAAAAAGCAAATAGCGATACTGCAGTTAAAAACACGCTAAAGCAAGTTATTTTGTGAACTCCTATTTTATGAATTAATCTATCACTATTAAGGCTTGAAAATATTGTTCCAGCTGAAATAATAATTGTAACTATTCCCATATTTGAAACAGGCACTGAAAATTCAGAGCTGATAATAGGCCAAGCAGAGCCAAGCACTGCATCAGGCAGACCAAGGCTGATAAAAGCTATGTAAATTAAAGGTAAAAGTAAGCTAATCATGTGAATACTCCATTATAATTAAGATTGTTAGTAAGCTTCCAACGAATTATATTATATCAATATAGTTGCAATAGTGCAATAAAAAATAACGCTAAAATAAATCAGCGTTATTTTTTTAATAATATTATTTAGTTGCAGTAGGGAAATAAGGGCGTAGAGCAGAAGCAACACCGCTAACTGGCATTGTTTGTAGAACAACTTTACCAGGTCCTGTTACAACTGTATTAAATATTCCTTCTCCGCCTAAAAGCATATTTTTAACACCAGGAACAGTTTTAATTTCTATACTGCAAGTTTCATCCATAACTGCAAGATATCCAGTGTCAACAATCATTGATTGACCAGCTTGTAGTATGTATTCTTCAGCATGGCCATCTATTTCAACAAATACCATACCACTACCACTAACTTTTTGCATGATAAACCCTTCACCACCAAATAAACCAACACCTATTTACCTTTAAAGTGCATTTCAAGAGTAACGCCTGCTGTGCTAGCTAAAAAAGCTGATTTTTGTAAGATTAAAGATTTACCAGGAGTAACTTCATATGCTTTAATTGCACCAGGAAAGCTACTAGCAAAAGCAATTTGTCCAGGACCACCTTCGGCAGTGTATTTGTTTTGGAAAAGAGAATCGCCAGAAAGAGCACGACCAAACATTTTGCCAAGGCCTCCTCCAATAGTTTCCATTTTCATATTAGGAGTCATCCAGCACATTGAACCACTCTCGTTTATCATGTGTTCTCCAGCATCTAAATCGCAGATAACTGCAGGTAAAGTTTCGCCAACTATACGATATTTCATAATTAATAATCCCTTTCATTTTGTTAATATGATATAATTTTATCAAATTTTGGTATATAAATCAATGATTATATAAATTTATATTTGTAAGGTGAAGTTTTACTTAAGATTTTTCAATTAAATCAAGCACATCTTCTTGCTTCATTGTTAGTAGCATTTGATTTTTAATAACATCCCTTACAACACCTCTAGTTTGATTGTTTATCTTTAAAATTTCTTGCAGGGTATATTTTCCTTTAGGAAGTATGCCAACGTTTATATTATCTAATTGCTTTGTATTAGTTAAATCTAAAATTTTAGTAACACCAGTTTTACTATTGGCTTTACTGCCAGTATCCTCATCTGAAATTTGCTTTGTAAATTTAAGTTTTTTATCATCAATAATAAATTTGATATAATATTTTTTAGCATCTAAATTTTGGAAAATATATTGACCATCTTTTCCATCAAGGCTAGGCGTAGTTGAAGTGTAGCGAAGTAAATTTTTATCTTCATCATATAAAGTTACAATAACATCATTTATATAGCTTTCATCATTATTAAAATATCCATCTGCATTATCATCTATAAAAGAATATCCGCTTATACTAACCTTATCTAAAGCAGGCTCGATAATTTCAATTCCCACTTTTTCAGGCTCTATGGCTAATAAATGCTGTAAATTATTATTTAAATCTATATAAGAAACATCCGCTGCAAAAGAGTTCCAAGCAACATCATTAATATTAACACCTAAAGGAACTGAAGCTGTTATAGATATTTTTATAGTTTCCCCTGGGGTTATAATTGAATTTATAGTTTTTACTTTAAAAGATTTTAATAAACTTAAATCATCAAAAACTTCGTTTGTCCAATCATCATCAACACCTATGATATTAAAACTTGCTCCAAATCTTATCGGATTAACGCTTTTTGAATAAAATATATCAAAATCAATATTTTTGTTTTCTGGCAATATAGTTGCAACAACTTCGCTAAGAGCATAAATAGGGAAATCACTATTTCTCTTAGAACTAGTTTGTATAACTCCGGTATCGCCTATGTGTGGAAGAATATCAACTATTTCTATATTTTCTAAATTAGCATTTCCTATGTTTTTTATAGTGATTAAATACTCTAGTGTTCCACCATTAACAGTTTTTCCAACTAAAGGCTCTTCTATAAAAGAGGTGTCTAATAATCCTTTAACTTTTTTATTTGAAGATGTTGAAACAAAGTATAGTATTGCATTTTTTATAGCGCTAGTTTTTGCATAATTTTTTAAAACAGTTTCATCTTGGGCAATGTTGTTTTTATCTTGGTAAATATCACTTGTGTTTGGGATAACTCCAGTGCTGTTTACAGTGTTAAGTAAAAGAAAAGATGAAATATTTCCAAGCGAGCCAATTTTTACTTTTGCATCAAAACTTATTTTAATACTTGATAACTGTCTGAAATTAAATTCATATTCATTTACAAAACTGAACTTAACTAAGGTATCGTTATTTTCATTAAAATTTTCTATAACTACAGCTGGAGGATTCATCGGAGAAATGGATGTAAAGATATCGCTGTATATATAGTTTTCATTTGAAATGAATTCGAGTTCTTTTGGCATAAAAAAAGCAAAAATCGGATTTTTTAGCCTTGAGTTTCTGCAATTTGCCATAAGATTAAAAGTTAAAACATCGCCTGGTTTAATAGGAGTAGTGCCAACGCTAGAGGAAAAAGAAGGATTTAAAATACAATAATTTGCAATTAGCGTTGTTGCATTTTCAACTTTTTCTGCCCTTTGCGCTCCAGCGTCAAATTCTAAATGCAGATGGTTGATAATAGATGTATCGGTTTTTAAATCTGATTTTACTACTCCTAAAAGCTGGGGAACAGATTTAGTTTTAACTCCTATTCCTAGAGTGTTAATATTCCAAGTTATACTTGAAATATTATCATCATCTAAAATTATGTCTTTTAAATTTACTTTGGTATTATTATCAGTGTTATACGGGCCAAGTGTTCCAGTGTTTCCATTTATAGTGGTGTAATCTATAAAATATTCAGCAGATAAATTTTGAGATATAGCGCCGATATGAAAAGAGCCAGTGCTAAATTGATAATAAGAAATTTCATTAGGTAATTCATTTTTAAAAACAGCATTTGTTAAAATTTGATTACCTGTATTTTCAATGTTTATTCGATAGCAAATATATTCATTTTGTAGGCTATAACTAGGGGCATAAATAGATGTATTGGCATTATAGATTGCAGAAGAAAGAGTTACCTCGTGAAATTCTTCTTTTATTTCTTCATTATCAAAACTAAATAAAGCAACACTGCTAACTTCTGTTCCAATATCTAATGAATCACTAATGACAGCTCTATATATAAATTCATAACGCTGACCTTTGTATTTTGGCAGTGTGAAAACTAAATTGTTATTATTAAAAACTCCTTGCAAATCATCAGCAGATTTATCGCTAAATTTACTGGAAACATCCTTTCCTATAACAGGGTAAAAATTATCTAAGGTGAGAAATTCAGTGCTATTACAAGATATAACAACATTATTTATTTCAGCGCCTAAATCACCAAAGTTTTCTAAAGTTAATTTGTAATAAACAGCACTTCCGCTACTAGGAGCTGATGCAGGGAGAATGATTTGTCTTGTTATTTCAAATTGAGGGGTTAATATAAGAGATATTTCATCGCAAAAGGCTGATAAATTTTCTTCATCGTTTATAAATAATACAGGTCTTGCAGAAAAACTTTGTTCATTTATAGCTTCTGTTTTAAAAGAAACACCAAATCCAATACGCACTGCGATTCCTAAATCTGTAATTTTTCCAAAATCAAAAACAATCTCAGTTCCATCTTCAAGAACATTTTGTTGAACATCTTTAATGGGATTTTGTACATCGCCTAAAAATATATTTAAGTAATTTGGTATAAAAATTTTAATTTGTGCAGAATTAATATCTCCGGATATACCATTAAAGCTAGCGTTTATAGAATAAATAAAGGTGTTTTCAAAATTTCCAGTGATTCTATCAACGCCAATTATTAAATTTGCCATTTTAAATCTCCTTTCTAATTATTTTTTAATCATCGCAGTAATTTTCTTTGCATTTGCAATGAGGTGGATAATGTTTTTTGCAATTATGTGTCTTTTGATATGGCTTGCAGTCGTCGTTTTACATTTTTTTTTAAAAATAAAATGCATTTTAAATTTTATTTAGCATAACCCATTCTTTCATAATTAAGCTACTAATCGTTGTGTTAGTTGCTTTAAAAGCATCAGTTATACAATCATCACAAAAGTTGCAATGATTTATATTAGCTATAACAGCTTGCATTTTTTCTCCTTCTGCATTTAAGATATGTGCCATTGCAAGTTCTTCTAGAGCCACAGACTCTAAAATTTGAATTAAAACATCTTTAATATTTGGTAATTTATCTCTTTTTGGTACTTCAGGCATGCCCATAATGGTTCTCCTTAATATAATATTATTTTAATTGTGCTAAAAAAGATATGCACACTAATATAATATAATATGTTGTATATAGTTGACACTATTACAAAGCTTTGAATATAGTAATATAACGTTTTACTATAAAAGGAGGGGTATAATGGGATTGTTTTCAAGGATTTTTGATAATAAACAAAGCGAAGAATATATAAATGAAAATAATGTGTTTAATAAAATAATAACTGAATTAAATGAAAATAAAAAAACAGAAAAAATAGCAAAGCAAATTCAGTTT
>CAZVOQ010000082.1:0-7294 GCA_964628475.1 uncultured Oscillospiraceae bacterium
CAGTTTCTTTTTGTGCATTTTCTAATTCTTTAATTATTTCGCTCACCTTGTTAAACAAGGTATAATACATCTCTTTATACTCTTTCATAAACAAAACCCTTTCTTTTTCAGCCTATTTCTTCTTACAATTTTATACCATTTTAACCTAAAACAGGTTAAAAGTCAATAATCTGTTTCAGATTATGAAATACTATTTATTAATAGTTAATATATAAAAAGCATAAAGAAAGGTATAGCTATAATTATGAAAAATAGATTAAGAGATTTAAGAGAAGATTCTGATTTAAATCAAACTCAAGTTGCAAAATTTTTAGAAATGTCGCAAACGGGATATTCAAAGTATGAAACAGGAGAAAATGATATCCCCACTCAAGTTTTAATTAAGCTAGCAGAGTATTATAACACTAGTATAGATTATATTCTACTGCAAACAAATGAAAAAACGAGATATCTTTAATTTATTATATAAAATAAAACCGACATTCTAAAGAATGTCGGTTTTTAGTTTATCTTCTAAGTCCAGTTGTTTTTGGTTCTTCACCTATTTGTCTTAATAAATAAGCTGGCACTAGTGAGTGTTTTAATGCAGTTTCTTTATCAATTTTACCTTCTTTATAAAGCTTTGCAAGGCTAACGTCCATACTAATCATTCCTTCTGAAGAAGAAGATTGAATAATATGATTAATTTGATGAGTTCTACCCTCACGAATTAATGTTCTAATAGCATTATTACAATGCATAACTTCAAAAACTGGCAGTATTTCGCCTGTTTTAGTTAAAACTAATTGCTGGCAAACAACAGTTTGAAGTACCATTGAAAGTTGCATTCTAATTTGATCTTGTTGATTTGGTGGGAATGTATCCACTAATCTATCAATAGAGTTTGCAGCTCCTAATGTATGAAGTGCTGATAAAACTAAATGTCCTGTTTCAGCGGCAGTTAATGATATATTAATAGCCTCTGCATCACGTAATTCACCAATTAATATAACGTCTGGGCTTTGGCGAAGTGCCGCTCTTAAAGCCACTGGATAGCTGCCAGTGTCTAAAGAAATTTCCCTTTGGCTTACAATACTTTGCTTATGTGCATGTAAAAACTCAATAGGATCTTCTAGCGTTATTATATGTGATGGTGAAGTTTTATTAATTTCATCTAAAATACAAGTTAGTGTAGTTGTCTTACCACTAGCAGATGAGCCTGTAACTAAAACTAAGCCCCTTTTTGTGCTTCCAAGTTCTAGGATTTCTTTTGGGATATGATATTCTTCTGCTGTAGGAAGTGAGAAAGGAATAACTCTAATTACAGCTGCAACTGAGCCCCTTTGCTTATAAGTGTTAATTCTAAAACGAGATACATCTTTTACAGCGAAAGAAAAGTCGTCATCGCCTCTTTCTTTAATAATATTTATATCTCTTTTTCCTAAATCATAAATTTGTCTTATTAGATTATCTGTTGCATCTGGCATCAATTTTTCTTCAGTTATAGTTTCAATTTTTTGTTTTGCTTTAAATGATGCAGGACGTCCTGTGATTAAGAATATATCCACTGCTCCTCTATCAACTGCATATTTTAATAAATCTCTAACATCATCTGTCACCTTTTTTTCAGTATTAGACACCATATCACCTAGCATATTTTTAACGCTTGATGTTAAATTTTCTGTTTCGCCTGATATATCTTTTAAAAGATCTTTAACATTTGAAATTAAGTTATTTCCATTACTTGAATTATTCATATTTTCCATTGTCTTTAGCACTCCATTCTTATAAATTATATAATTATCGTTTGCCAGCTAACCCTGTGTAGAGTGTCTAGCTCATTTAAGTTAACGCCTATTTTTACTTTTAGAATTTTAATATCATTAACCGGCACCTCATATTCAATTATCATATCTCCGCTTTCATCCATTTGCAAAATATTAAAAAAACTTTGATTTAAAATTTGCTCTATGCTTTCGGCGGGAGTATTAATTAAAAGATTATGTAATTCAGCTAATTTTTGCTCTGCTATAGCATCAGCCTCATAATATTCTGTAACTGAATTTGCTGCTCTAGTAGATAGTTCTGCATCATTTCTCGCAGTAGTTGTAACTAATAAAGAGAAAGAAACTAAAACTAAAACTGTAAAAAATGTTATAAGTGATGTTATTCCAAGGCTAGTGCTTGAATGTCTATTAGTTTTCATACACAGCACCTCCTATTTCGCTCACATACTTTGCCACTTTTAAAGAGTAGATTGAGGTATCATCTGTATCAATAATTTCAATATTAGAAGATATAAGCCCATTATTTTCACTCAAAGAGAATGTTGCATAAAATTTTGATTCTTCTTTAGTGCTAACTTCAATCCAATCTTCATTATAATACACATAATTTATATTGTCTTGTTCACTCATCATAATATAAGTTGCAATTTCATTTTTATTTCCATCGCAAGCCTTCACTGTTTCTGCTATGCTTTGCGCTGTCAGCGTTGCCATTGAAAGTTCTCTACTTTCATCGCTTTCATTAAAGCCTACAACGAATAAACTTAAACAAACAGCAGCACATATTGTGAAAATTAAACAGTTTACAACTAACTCAACTAAAAAGAAATTTCCTTTTTTTTCATTCATATTTTTAGACACCTCCATATTCATAAGATTCTAAAAATATTATAGCATTATAGCTATTTCCATCTTCATCTAAAACACTAAGGCTTAGTAAACCCTCGCTATTCATTTCAAATTCAAGGCCTGACATTGGCATTATTTCTTGCCCTGTATTTTCCATTACTTCATATCCTTCTGGAACTAAAACTTCACAAAGATATCCGTTTTCAACATAAACCCATGTTTCATAGATTAATTCATTTATTTCTTGTGATAAAACAATCGCTTGAGAAGAATGCAATTCATCAACTCTCACCATACCATTCATCTCATTTTGCCTTATCTTTTCAGTTAAATATAAAACAGATGTTCTAATATTATAGTTTTCATTGGAGGATTCAACATTTTTTTCATAAACATCAACGCCGATTATAGCTAAGAACAGTGCACTAAACGTGTAAACTGCAAACAAAGCCAAGGTGAAAATAAGTGCTAATTTGCCTTTTCTTTGATTCATTTATATCCTCCTTTACATTAAATATGTAATAATTTTATTCACCAATATAAAAAACCGACATTTGTGGAATCAAATTCGCACCTAAAAATTCATAGTGAATTACATATCGCTTTTCATCATAAACCAAATTATAATTTTCTTCTAAATACTTTACATCGCTAGGGTAAGCGCCCTCTATTGCATAGCATTGCACAGCACTTCTAGTAACTGCATTTAAAAGCAATGTTTGTTGCTGAGTGATTACATCTTTTGAAACACTTTTAACTCCAACATTTGTAAGAGCAATAATTCCAGCTACAATAAGTATTGATAGAGTATTTAGATTAAAAAAGTAATTTGTAATTTTTTTAAAAAGAGTTACTTTTTCCAAAACAGACTCCCCTTCCTACATTCCTGTTAAAATACCAGTTATCGGAAGCATTACTGAAAGCATTACTGTTCCAACCATGATACATAAAAATGCAACTAAGCTAGGCTCAATTACTCCAACTAATTTTTGCACATTATACTCAGTTTCCTCTAAATATCTTTGTGAAACTGCCATTAGCATTTCACTTTCTGAACCACTTCTCATACCTGCAGAAATCATACCATTATACGTTGGTCTAAATATTGTGCTATTTATAATCGCCTCTGAAAGTGCTCCGCCTTTTTCAACGTCTTTAATAATAAAATCTATTTTTTTATGCATTTTTTTGCTATCAACTATCATTTTTGAAAACTCTAGTGCATTAATTAAATCAACACCACTTAAAAGCATTAATGATAATGAAAAAGCAAATCTATTAGCATTTTCTGACTCTGAAAGATTTTTAGTTAAAAAGAATGTGTCGTATATTTCTTTTAATTTTCTTTTTCCACCTTGAGTTAAATTCATAAAAAAGAAAACTAATACAATAACTGCAATCACTCCAAAAATTATAGCTGAATATTGATTTAGCGAAGTTCCTATATTTAATAATAAAGTAGACACAGGATTTAAAGCCAGCCCCATTTGAGTAAATACGCCCTCAAAAACTGGCATTACTTCAACTAAAATCACAAATATAACAGCAAAAACCATTGTAGCCATTACCATCGGATAAAAAGCTGCTGATTTTAAACTTTGAGCTAATCTGTCTTTTCCTCTATAATAACTCGCTAAAGAAGAGGAAACTTCCTCAACTCTACCTGTTTGCTCTGCAACTTCAATCATACCTATTACATAGTTTGGAAAACAGTTGCATTTTCCTAAAGCTTCTGAAAAGAAAAGCCCATCTGCTACATATTCATAAAGGCGAGTGAATAATTTTTTATCTACTTCACTTTCTGCATTCGTTGAAATTATGTAAAGGGATTCCCATGTAGGAATTCCGCTTTTTGAAAACATTGCAAGTTGCTCAAAAAAATGAGCTAACTGTGATGCTGGTAATTCCTTAAACTTAACATTGTTATTTGATTTATCTGCCATAATCACCTATCTCCTATCAATAAAAAAACATTGCGTTATAGTTTTCACCATCGCCTATATATTCTAATATGTCTGATCTGCCGCCACTTGAAGCGTCGAATGTTGGATCCATTCTAACCCAAGTTTCGCCATTAAATTCAATTGCATTATTAATCCATCCTGTTTCAGGAGTATGCACGCTTATCCATGCGTGATACACATCCCCTGCATATCCTAAAACTAGCTGTGTTGGTATTCTTTGAGCTCTAAGCATTGTAGTCATTAAAACTGCATAGTCAAAGCATAAGCCTTTTTCTGTGTCTAGTGTTTTAGTTGTATCTGGTATATAAAATGTTGATACTTGTGCTGCAAAGTCGTAATCATATTCTATTGTGTCAATTACATAATCATATATCATTTCAACTGCTTGAAGCTCAGTTCTTGCCTCTTTTACTAATTCTTGGCTTAAAGCTACAGCTTTTGTATTTTCATCAAAATCAACATAGTAGCTAGGGTATAAGAATCCTGCCGTTTCGCTTTCTAAAGAAACTGAAAAATTATAGCTATCTACTTGGGCATATGTTGTGCCCTGTATATTTTCATTTATCGTTATTGTATAATCTCCACTTCCTGGTGCTAAAGGAAAAGCTGTATATTCGCCAACTCCTGTTATATCATATGTATACTTTTCCCCTCCTGCTTTAGTTATTAGCATCATTACCTTAGGGCTTTGGCCTGAATACTTAAGCATAAAGTATCCCTTTGCCACATTTGATATATCAAGAGAACTTGCATTCCCATTTATTACATTAATTCCATCTGCCGTTGTTTGCATTACAACTGGAACAGAATCTCTAGGCGGAATACTTTCATCTATCTCCACGCTAGTTGATTTTGCTTCGCTCGAACATGCTGTAAAAAGCAGAATAATTATTAGGAAGATTGATATTTTTTTCATTACTGTTTTGCTCATTAAAAATCACCTTTCTATATTCCTTTTTATTTTATCATATCAAAAAGAAAAAATAAACCTTTTTTTATAAATTAACATCCTTTTTTCATTATTATTTGTCACATAATTATTACATTTTCAATTATTTACTTGATTTTTTATACATAGTTTGGTAATATTATATTAATAATGGTATAAAATATCATATTATATAGTTTTGAAAACTAGTACTATACTAGTTTAATTTATTTTAGATGAGGTGAATTTGTGAGCAAATCTGTCTATCAAGCAGAAATTTTTCTTTTTGGCGAATTAAAAATACTTATAAATGGTGAAGATATAACTCAAAACATTAAGCATTCCCCAAAAAAGTTAATGCTTCTTGAATACCTATTAGTAAATAAAAACCGTCTTATACCTACAAGTAATCTTATTGATGTATTATGGAATGGTAAGGACGATTTTAGCTTAGAGGGAACTTTAAGAACTTTAGTTAGCCGATTAAGAAAAGAGCTACTAGAGCACGGCCTTGAAAATGCTATTCTATCTAAAAAAGGAACTTACACATGGAATCCAGATTTAGATTGTAAGATAGATATTTTCTATGTTGAAGATTTGTGCAATAAGGTTGATGAAATTACAAACTTAACGCCAAATGCTGTTGCAATTTTTGAAGATATTCTTTATATGTACAGAGATCATCTTCTTTCTAATTCTTCTTTAAACCCATGGCTTACTCCAAAAGTTTACTACTATCATAATCTTTATTTAAAATCAATATATGCTTATATAGAGCTTTTAAAAGCAGGCGAAAACCTATCAGAGGTTATAAGAGTTTGTAAAATCGCATTAGAAATAGATCCATTCGACACAACTTTAAACTTAGAATTAATGCAATCTTTACTAAACCAAGGTAAAAATAGAGAAGCATTATCTCAATACCAAAATGTAACTGATTTACATTTCAATCATTTAGGCACAAAACCTAGCGATGAGATATTAGATTTCTATAAAAAACTTATCACTGTTGAAAAACCTATCGAAGCTAACATCGATGATATTCTTCAAGAATTGCGTAATGTTGATAGCTATAATGGTGCTTTAGTTTGTGAATACTCTATCTTTAAAGATATTTACAGATTATATTTAAGAAATCTAAAAAGATTAAACATCAAAATGTTTTTAGCAATAGTTAATTTAAGAACACTTGATGCCGATCCAGATGCAGTTGATCCTTTTGAAATGGATAAAGCTATGAAAAACCTTAGAAATCTTCTTCAGATTAATTTAAGAACTGGTGATACTATTTCAAGGTATAGCCCAAACCAATTCACATTGATTTTACCTAGTATTGAAACATACGAAGCTGGTAGAATGGTTATGAAAAGGGTTCAAAGTTTTTACTATTCATTCCCTGAAAATTCAAAATTTAAATTGAATTTCCATATAGTTGAACTAGTAGATTAATTAAATATAATAGCTATATAAAAAGATATAATTTTATAGTAAAATACTAATTAAAAAGCAAGTGACTCTATGTCACTTGCTTCTTTTTTATAAATAGAGCGAACAAAGATATGAAAACACTGATATAATCAGTAAATATAGTGTTTTTCCTTTTATATAAATCAAGGGAATGACTTTCGCCATTCCCTTGTGTTTTTTGTTTTATTTATGATATTTAATGTTATTATTTATACAAAAGCCTCTATAAACTTGTTCTAAAAGTATCATTCTTGCCATTTGATGTGGAAATGTCATTTTTGAAAATGAAAGTTTTAAATCGCTTATTTTTTTCACTTCAT
>CAZVOQ010000083.1:0-7222 GCA_964628475.1 uncultured Oscillospiraceae bacterium
TAATTCATTTTTTGTACGTTTTATCTTTCTTTATGCTTTAGCATAAAGTTTTGGCGGTTCTTCTTGCCAAAATGATAAAACTACGGATAATAAAATCAGTAGATTTTATTAATTAATTCATTTTTTGTACGTTTTATCTTTCTTTATGCTTTAGCATAAAGTTTTGGCGGTTCTTCTTGCCAAAATGATAAAACTACGGATAATAAAATCAGTAGATTTTATTAATTAATTCATTTTTTGTACGTTTTATCTTTCTTTATGCTTTAGCATAAAGTTTTGGCAGTTCTTCTTGCCAAAATGATAAAACTACGGATAATAAAATCAGTAGATTTTATTATTACATTCCTTTAAGCATTCTTTGAAATGCTTTTGGATTTTTTGAAAATTGCTTCATCATTTTTTGTGTTTGGGCAAATTGCTTTAGCAATCTATTAACATCACTAACATGATTTCCTGAGCCTTTTGCAATTCTGATTTTTCTTTTTGCATCTATGATTGACGGCTTTTCTCTTTCCTTTTTAGTCATAGATTGAATAATGGCCTCTGTTCGTTTCATTTCTTTTTCTGCTCTTTGTTCGTCTTCGCTAGTTGCACTAGCACCGCCTGGGAGCATGGAAAGCATAGAATTAATACCACCCATTTTCTTCATTTGCTGAAGCTGAGAAAGCATATCGTTCATATCAAACTTATTTTCCATCATTCTTTTTGCAGTGTTTTCGGCATCGGCATCATTTTGCATAGTTTGTGCTTTTTCTATTAAAGAAAGCATATCTCCCATGCCTAAAATTCTGCTAGCCATTCTATCTGGATGAAAACTTTCTAAATCATCAAGTTTTTCACCAACACCAACAAATTTTATAGGTTTTCCTGTGACAGCCTTAACACTTAATGCACTACCACCTCTAGTATCACCGTCTAATTTTGTGATGATAACACCATCAAGGCCTATAGTTTCATTAAATTCTTTTGCCACATTAACAGCATCTTGCCCCACCATAGCATCAATAACTAACAGTGTTTCACTTACAGGAACTTCCTTTTTTATGCCTTGAAGCTCTTGCATTAGCTGCTCATCTATATGCAAACGCCCTGCTGTATCTAAAATAAGAATATCATTACCTTGATCTTTTGCATGGTTATATGCTTTTTTAGCCACAATTATAGGATCGGTCTTGCCTAATTGAAAAACGGGAACTCCCGCTTGCTTTGCCACTATTTCTAATTGCTCAATAGCCGCCGGACGATAAATGTCTAAAGCTGCTAAAAGCGGTCTGTGGCCTTGTTTTAAAAACATTTTTGCAAGTTTTGCAGAGTGAGTTGTTTTACCAGCACCCTGAGTACCACACATCATAATTATCGTTGGTCCCTTATTTGCAAATTTTATTCTAACATTTTCATCGCCCATTAAAGCTACAAGCTCTTCATTAACGATTTTTATAACTTGCTGTGCTGGAGTAAGGCTATTCATAACCTCTTGTCCCATAGCTCTTTCAGTTACAGTTTTAATAAAATCCTTTGCAACGAGCATATTTACATCTGCTTCTAAAAGTGCAATACGCACCTCTCTCATTGCAAGTTTTATATCATCCTCGCTAAGTTTACCTTTTGAGCGAAGCTTTTTAAATGCATTGGACAATTTCTGTGTTAATGATTCAAACGCCATTATGTCCTCCTTTTGCTAAGAAATTTATTCACTAATTTCATTTAGTATACTTAAAATTCTTTCTGAGAATTTCTTTATTTCATCACTTGAAGCATAAGAATTTTCATTGTGGAAATTTATATTTTGCACAAGTGTTCTTATTTCTTCAACGCCCGATTGAATTCCTGAATACTTTTTGGCAAATCCAATTTTTTCTTCAAGCTCTACAAGCACTGTTTCGCTTCGTTTAACAGCATCGCGAACGCCTTGCCTTGTGATATTAAAATTATCTGCAACTTCTGAAAGAGATAAATCCATATTAAAATACTGCTGCATCATACTATTTTGCTTTTCTGTAAGAACTTCGCCATAAAAATCTAATAAATACGACATTCGTAAGTCTTTTGACATGTTATATCCTCCTTGTAAAGTTTATTTGCTTTACATCACTTAATGAGTTTATCATAATTTTAGTGAAAAGTCAATATAAAATTCAATTTTTTTTGTGATAATTGTTAAGGCTATCTAAATTAATATTAATCTTACACAGCATACTAAAAAATTACACCCACTAATATTTTTAGTAGGTGTAATTAATTGAATTACTTAGTGAAATAATCCACAGCACCTTTAAATATTTTTAAAGGAATTGGATTTTCTATATTTTTAAATGTTCCATCTTCATATCTTTCGCTATGAAGCATTTTACCAAACACTCTGCCATCTGGGCTAGTGATTCCCTCAATAGCAAGCATAGAGTTATTTAAATTAAATCTAATATCGCTAGTTGCTTCATTATTAAAATCAACATATTGAGTTGCAATTTGTCCATTTTCTATCATTTTTTGTAGCATTTCATCACTCGCTATAAATCTACCTTCGCCATGGCTTAATGCTGCCATAGCAGTATCACCAACGTTATGGTGCATAAGCCAAGGAGATTTTGAAGAAGAAACTCTAGTCTTAACTATTCCAGATTGATGGCGTGAAATAGTGTTAAATGTTAGAGTTGGCATATCTTTATTAGGTGCCATTATCTTACCATAAGGAACAAGACCTAGCTTTACTAATGCTTGAAATCCATTACAAATCCCAAGTGCTAGACCATCTCTTTGCTCTAATAAATTAGTAATTTCATTTGCAATTAAAGGATTTTGTAGCATTGAAATAATAAATTTTGCACTTCCGTCTGGTTCATCACCACCAGAGAAACCACCAGGAATAGCTAAAATATTAGCCTCTTTTAATTTTTCAGCTAGTTTTTTAGCTGAAGTTTTAATATCATCACTAGTAAGATTTTTCACAACAAATATCTCTGTTTCAGCACCTTCTCTTCTAAATGATTTTGCTAAATCATATTCCGAGTTAGTTCCTGGGAAAACAGGAATTAAAACTTTTGGTTTTGTAACTTTAATTTTTGGTGAAAGCTGTGTGGTATTAGCTGTATATGAAATTGTTTTTAATGTTTTTGGTTTTTGCTGGCTTGATTTAGTTGGATAAACTTCTTCTAGTGGTGCTGTCCAAGTATTTTTTAATTTATCTAATTTAATATTTTTACGCTTATAGATAATAACTGGCTTTTTAATTGTTTCACCTATTTTTTTACCAAAACGTAGAATAGAATCTGTTTCTAGTAAAAAAGCACCGTAATCTTTTGTGAATAATTCATCTTCTGGAATTTTATTTGATAATTTAACACCAATATCATTACCAAAAGCCATCTTACTAACTGCCTCGGCTACACCACCAAATCCTATCGCCCAAGCAGAAAGCACTCTTTTTTCAGCGATTGCTTTTTGAACTTGTTTGTATGTTTTTAATAGGCTTTCTTTATTATATAAGCCATTTTCATCTTTTATAGGTTTTACAAGGTATAAATTAGAGCCAACTTTTTTAAATTCAGGAGAAATAATATTATCAACTTCTTGAGTTCCACAAGCAAATGAAACTAATGTTGGAACAACATCGATTTCTTCAAAAGAGCCACTCATACTATCTTTACCGCCTATAGCACCAATATTAAACGCTAGTTGTCCTTCTAAAGCTCCTAATAGTGCTGCCACTGGTTTTCCCCAGCGAACATCGTCTTTTCTTAGTCTTTCAAAATATTCTTGGAAAGAGAAATAGGTCTTTTTAATATCACCACCAGCTGCAACTAACTTTGCAACTGAAGAAACAACAGCATAATACGCTGAATAATATGGGCTTTCTTCAGATAAATAAGGATCAAAACCGTAAGTCATAATACTTGCAGTTGAGATTTCTTTTTCATCGCTATTAATTTTTGCAACCATTGCTTGAGCTGGAGTCATTTGATTTTTACCACCAAAAGGCATTAAAACTGTTCCCGCTCCAACAGTTGAGTCAAATCTTTGGATAAGTCCGTTTTGAGATGCAACGTTTAAATCTTTTATTATATTATCAAATCTTGTGTAAACATCTATTTCATTTAAAAGTTTTGGCTTTGGCTCTTGTTTTAAAATTTTAGCATTTGCAAATTTTTGTGCACCAGAAGTGTTTAAAAATTCTCTTGAAAGACTAACAACTTTATCTCCTGCAGAATACATTTCTAAATAGCCATTATCTGTAACATCGGCAACTTTAGTAGCTAATAGATTTTCTTCTTTAGCAAGCTTAATAAATTTTTTAAGATTTTTTGCTTCTATAACAACAGCCATTCTTTCTTGGCTTTCGCTTATAGCAAGTTCTGTTGCAGTAAGTCCCTCATATTTTTTTGGAACTGCATCAAGATTAATTGATAAGCTATCGCATAGTTCTCCAATAGCAACTGAAACTCCACCTGCACCAAAATCGTTGCAACGTTTAATCATTTTAGTAACAACTGGATTTCTAAATAATCTTTGAATTTTTCTTTCTTCAGGAGCATTACCTTTTTGAACTTCTGCACCGCATTCTTCTAAAGAAGATAAATCATGTGCCTTTGAAGAGCCAGTAGCGCCACCACAGCCATCACGACCAGTTTTACCACCTAGTAAAACAACTACATCTCCTAAAGATGGCTCTTTTCTAACAACATTTTTAATAGGAGCCGCTCCAACAACTGCGCCAAGTTCTAATCTTTTTGCTTTATATGTTGGATGATAAACTTCGCTAACGTGACCCGTTGCTAGCCCAATTTGATTTCCGTATGATGAGTATCCTGCTGCCGCTGTTTGGCAGATTTTTCTTTGAGATAATTTGCCTTTTAAAGCCATATATAAAGGCTCTGTTGGATCAGCAGCCCCAGTTACGCGCATTGCTTGATAAACAAAACTTCTTCCTGAAAGTGGATCACGAATTGCACCACCAAGGCAAGTTGCCGCGCCACCAAAAGGCTCAATTTCAGTTGGATGATTATGAGTTTCATTTTTAAACATTAACAGCCATTTTTCTTTTTCGCCATTCGCTGTAACATCAACTTTAACGCTACATGCATTTATTTCATCGCTCTCATCAAGATTTTTTAATTTTCCAATCTTTTTAAGATATTTTGCACCTATAGTTCCCATTCCCATTAAAGTATCGCTTCTGCCGTTTGGATACAGTTCATTTTTTATAGCTAAATATTTTTCAAAGCTAGCTTTAATATTTTCATCTTGAATATCAATATTCTCTAAATTTGTAAAAAATGTTGTATGACGGCAATGATCCGACCAATATGTATCAATAACTTTTAATTCTGTTAAAGTTGGATTTCTTTTTTCTGTATTTTTAAAATATTCCTGACAAAATAGTAAATCATCAGCATCCATAGCTAAAGAATATTCTGAAATAAACTCATTAATTTCTTCTCCATTTAAAGAATTAAATTCTTTAATAATAGGAGTTTTCTTTGGTTCTTCATATTCAAAATCCAAACTTTTTGGCAAATCAAGCGAAACTAATCTTGCCTCAACAGGATTTATTAAATATGCTTTTATTTTTTCAATATCATTTATTGAAAGATTACCATGCAGTTTATAAACTTTTGCATATCTTACTATTGGAAGATTTTTAGCAGTTATAAACTGAATACATTGCTGTGCACTATCTGCTCTTTGATCAAACTGACCTGGAAGTAATTGAACTGCAAATGTATTCTCATCAGCTTGAATGCTAAAGTTTACATCATCAACAACTGGCTCTGAGAAAACAGAAGAAACAGCTGTATCAAAATCTTTTTTAGTAATATCACTTACATCATATCTATTATAAATCTTAACTTTTTGTAGGGTTGTAATGCCTAAAGTGTTTTTTAAATCAGAAAAAACTGCTTTATCTTCATTGTTGTATCCTGATTTTTTTGAAACATAAACTCTATATACCATTAACGTTTGCCTCCAATATCTGTTCTGTAAAAGCTATTTGTAAAATTAACTTTATCAATATTTTCATAAACCTTGTTTTGAGCATCTTTTAAATCTTTTCCAAGGCTAACAAGACCTAAAACTCTACCGCCATTATTAGTGAATTTATCATTATTTAATAAAGTACCTGAGTGATAAATATATTCAAAATTTTCATTTTGTCCATTTTCATCTAATCCATTAATAATATACCCTTTTTCATAGCTCGTTGGGTACCCACCTGAGCAAAGCATAACTATTATTGCGGTTTCATCACTATTAACAACTTCTATTTCATCTAATTTTTCATCTATAACAGCGTTAAAAATAGTTAGTAAGTCTGTTTTTAGTAGTGTTAGGCAAACTTGAGCCTCTGGATCTCCAAAACGACAGTTATATTCTATAACTTTTGGTCCATCGCTTGTTAATATTAATCCAAAATATAAAACGCCCTTAAATGTTCTATTTTCTTTTTTCATTGCCTCAACTGTTGGGATAAATATTTCTTTAAAAGCTCTTTGCTCTATTTCATTTGTGTAAAATGGGTTTGGAGCGATAACTCCCATTCCGCCAGTGTTTAAGCCTTCATCATTATCAAAAGCTCTTTTATGATCTTTTGCGCTTATCATAGGCTTTATTGTTTTTCCATCTGTAAAAGCTAAAACTGATACTTCAACACCTGTTAAAAATTCTTCGATAACTATTTCATTACTACTATCGCCAAACATTGAATTTTCAAGCATATCAACAACTGTTTCTTTAGCTTGATTAAAATCTTGAGCGATAATAACGCCTTTTCCAAGTGCTAGCCCACTAGCTTTAATAACAATTGGGTATTTATCATTTTTTTCTAAGTATTCAACTGCTTTTTTACTACAAGTAAAGTTTTCATATTTTGCAGTTGGTATATTGTATTTTTTCATTAAGTCTTTTGAAAAAGCTTTGCTACCCTCGATAATGGCAGCCGCCTTATTAGGGCCAAAACAGCGAATTTTAGCTTCTTCTAATGCATCAACCATTCCTAAAACTAAAGGCTCATCTTGACTTACTACAACTAAATCCATTTTTTCGCTTTTTGCAAAATCAACTATACCTTGAATATCATTTATTTTTATATCAACGCAAGATGCAATTTTTGAAATTCCTGAATTGCCAGGAGCACAAAAAAGCTCAACGTTTTCGCCCTGGAGATTTTTTAATATGGCATGCTCTCTACCGCCGCCACCAACAACTAATATTTTCATTTTAATTTCCT
>CAZVOQ010000084.1:0-7218 GCA_964628475.1 uncultured Oscillospiraceae bacterium
CTAAATCATATTTTTTGCCATTAATTATATTTTCTTCTAAAGCATTAGTAACAAAGCCTTTAATTCCATAACTGCCATCATCAGTGCAGATTGTTAAATTAGTTGAAGAATTTTTCATTTCTTCTTCTAAAATAACTATATCTTTATTTCTAAATCCAGCTATAACATCTACATCTGCTCCATTTTCTTTTAGCCATTTAGCTTGTGGCATAGCAATAGCACAGCCAACACCTCCACCTATAACACACACATTTTTAAAACCATCTAAATGCGTTGCAGTTCCTAGTGGTCCTGCTAGGTGGGCTATTGTATCGCCTGTTTGCTTATTGCTTAATTTCATTGTAGCTGCACCTATTGCTTGAAAAACAATAGTTATGCTACCTTCTTTTTTATCATATGAAGATATCGTTAGAGGTATTCTCTCTGAATTTTCATCACCCATAATTATAACAAATTGGCCTGGGTTTATATTTTGTGCTAATGTAGGTGCTTTTATTTTTAGTGAATAAGTTGCATCATTAAGTTGTTTTTTTTCTAAAATTTCAAACAAGTTCTTTACCTCTTTCTCTTTTTAATTATATTAAAATACTAAAAGAAGTATATCACTAATTCAATTTAAATGCAAGATTTTACATTGTTAAAAAAATATCTTTAATCACTACATTAAAGGCGAAAAAACTTTCATCACTGATTGATAAATCCTTTTATATAAAGGAGTATCTTTTATATCTTGCATACTAATTTTTTTAGAATCCTTTAAAGTATTTAAAAAGTCAGATTTAACATCTAATGGAACCATGCCATTAAAAAACACTGTACCATTTTCAAAATGCAAATATAAACTGCGATAATCTAAATTAGCCGTTCCAATTAAAGCAATTTTATCATCTGAAACTGCCATTTTTGAATGAACAAAGCCTGGAGTATATTCATAAATTTCGACTCCTGCTTCCATTAAAGTTTTATAATAGCTTTGAGTTAACCAAAATGCATACCATTTATCA
Source organism: uncultured Oscillospiraceae bacterium (assembly GCA_964628475.1). Lineage (GTDB taxonomy): Bacteria > Bacillota > Clostridia > Oscillospirales > Ruminococcaceae > RGIG3102. The sequence continues at coordinate 1,005 of CAZVOQ010000084.1, forward strand.
GGAATACCTGGAGTGATTATTTTAATTTCAATTCCACTTTTTGCTGCTAGCTTTAAGCAAGTGATTAATTCTTCATCTAGTATTAGATATGGAGTTGTTATATACACATATTTTTCAGCTTGCTGAATTATATTCATATAAACATTCTTTGAAACTGCTTCCCAATCTAAAGGAGAGTCAAAATAAGTTTGAACTGTTTCACTTCCTTCAGTTTTAGCTTTTCTGCTTTTAAATTTTTCTATATCACTCTCACTAGATGTTACAAAATCCCACATTGCTAAAAACGAAGCTGTCATTGGATAAACACAATGCCCTTCTATCATAAATCCAGTATCTTTCCAAACTCCAAATCTCTTTTTATGATTTATATATTCATCTGCTAAATTTAACCCCCCTGTAAACCCTTTATAGCCATCAATTATAACTAGTTTTCTATGTGAGCGATGATTAAGCATTAAATAATCAGAAGGCCTTAAAGAAAAAGTTAGTGGAGTAAATTCTTCGCATTTTATTCCATGTTGTTTTAATAATTCAATTTCTTTTTTAGGCATTTTTAATAAACTACCATAAGAATCATAAATTATTCTAACATCAACGCCTTCATTAACTTTTCTTTTTAAAATTTCAAATATAGAATCAAACATAAAGCCAATATCTATAATAAAAAATTCCATAAAAATAAATTTTTCTGCCGTTTCTAATTCTTCTAATAATTTTTTAAAAAACTCTTCTCCCCAAGCAAAATAATGATATGGAACTTTATCATATAAAGGAGCTTTTGCATAGTTATTTAAATAAGCAGATGTTCTAAAATTCGATTTATTTCTTTTATATAATTTATAAAATAGCTTGTAATCCACATCTAAAGCTTCTTCGCTTCTTTTAATGCAATAGTCCATTTTTTTAGCTAATGCAGAATTACTACTTCTTTGCCCTAATAAATAATAAATAATTATTCCAAAAGGAGGCAAAAAAACAATTAAAGTTATCCATAATAATTTATATGTTGGATTTATTTCATTTCTATTTAATAAAACAAAAATTACAAGTCCGCCTAAAATAATTAAATAAGAATATAATGCTCTAAAAGAAACATTGAATGAAATTGTTACTGAGAATATAAATAAGAATTGAATTAGTATTAATGCAATTATTAAAAACGGTCTTGAAAGCAGTATACTAATAATTTTTTTCATACACAACGCCCCTTTCATTTTTCTATATTTAGTATATTCAAAATACAAATTTAAGTTTATTTAATTTAATATATTAAAATAAGTTTATATTAATATTTTATCATACAATACTTTATTATGCAAACTTATAAATATACTTATATAAAATAAAAGCGAAAATTTTATCTTTATTTTGATAAAACTTTCGCTTTAAATATTATTAGATATTTTCCTTAACTTTATTCACGATATTTTCAGCATTTAAACCAAATATATCTAAAAGCTCTTTAGCATTTCCAGATTTGCCAAAAGTGTCCATAACCGCAACTGGAACAACCTTACAAGGAATATTCTCTGCTACAACTTCACTAACTGCACTATATAAACCACCAATTACGCTATGTTCTTCACAAGTTATAATTAAACCTGTGTCAATACTTGCTTTTATTATGATTTCTTTGTCAATTGGCTTAATTGTATGGATATTAACAACTCTTGCTGAAATTCCATCAGCTTCTAATTTTTGAGCAGCTTCTAGTGCTCTTGCAACCATTAAGCCTGTAGCTATAATAGTTACATCAGTGCCATCTTTCATTAAAACGCCTTTTCCAACTTCAAATTTGTAATCATCGTTATTAACAACTGGAACTGCTAATCTACCAAATCTTAGATACACTGGGCCATCAATTTCAGCAGCTGCAAAAACTGCTGCTCTTGCTTCAACATCATCACATGGATTAATTATAGTCATCCCTGGGATAGTTCTCATTAAAGCTATATCTTCATTACATTGGTGAGATGCACCATCTTCGCCTACTGAAATACCTGCGTGCGTTGCAGCTAATTTAACATTTAAATGAGGATATCCAATTGAATTTCTGATTTGTTCAAACGCTCTACCTGCTAAAAACATAGCAAATGAAGAAACAAAAGGTATTTTACCAATTGTTGAAACACCAGCGGCTGTTACTACCATACTGCTTTCAGCAATACCTGCATTAAAAAATCTTTCTGGAAATTCTTTTTTAAATGTTGCTGTTTTGGTTGCTCCTGATAAATCAGCATCAAAAACAACTACATCTTTATTTTTTGCACCAAGCTCTTTTAATGCATTACCATAACTTTCCCTTGTTGCAATCACTTTAATTTCTGACATATTAGTTTACCCCCATTTCATTTAGCTTTGCATCTAATTCTGCGATAGCTTCTTTATATTGTTCATCATTTGGTGCAGAGCCATGCCATGCAGCTTTATCTTCCATAAATGAAACGCCCTTACCTTTAATTGAAGTTTGAATAACAACCCAAGGTTTTCCATTTTTTTCATTAGTTTTTTCAAAAGCTTCATGAATACTATCTAAATTATGTCCATCACAAATAGCAACATTCCATCCAAAAGCCTTAAATTTTTCATCAATAGGATAAACTGACATAACTTCATCAACTTTGCCATCTATTTGAAGATTATTATTATCAACAACAGCAATTAAATTATCTAATTTATAATGACTTGCAAACATTGCACTTTCCCAAACTTGACCTTCTTGTATCTCACCGTCACCTAAAACAGTGTACACTGAAAAATCTTTATTATCTATCTTTGCACCAAGAGCCATACCAACAGCTGCTGAAATGCCTTGCCCTAGAGAGCCAGTTGACATATCAACTCCAGGGATGCCCTTCATATCAGGATGTCCTTGTAGAAAACTTGTTGGTTTTCTTAATGTAACTAATGCTTCTTTTTCAAAAAAGCCTTTAGCTGCTAAAGTTGCGTATAAAGCAGGTGCTGTATGACCTTTAGATAAAACAAATCTATCTCTATTTTCATCTTTTGGATTAGTAGCATCTACATTCATTTTATTAAAATATAAATACACTAGCGTATCAATCACAGACATTGAGCCACCTGGGTGTCCACTTTTTGCAGCATGCACTGCAGTTAAAATATCTTTTCTTGCAGTATAAGCTATTTTTTCTAATTGCGCTTTTTTCTCTTGATTCATAATTTTCACCTTTCTACTTATGTTGCTTAGCTTTACATATATTAAATAGATTTTAGTATTTTAAAATCTATTATAATCAAATTTACCCTTACTTTATAAATTATATGATTTCATAATTTGCTCAATTAAATGGCCAACTCCACCCTCTTTACAAGATGGCACTACCATTTTACAAATTTCTTTAATATCACTAGGGGCATTATCTACGGCAACAGATAATCCTGCCATTTTTAATATTTCTACATCGTTATAATAATCTCCAATTACAACTGTGTTATTTACACTCATATTAAGCTTTTCACATAGCGTGTTTAACGCAGTGCCTTTTGAAACTCCTAAAGGAAGTATTTCAAAATATAATTGATGACTTCTAACAAATTTCAAATCAGGAAAGTTTAAAGTTTTTGCATATTCTTCAACTTTATTTTGAACTTCCTGACTTGCAGCAAATAATACTTTAATCCATTTAACATTAATATCTTTTAATTCTTTAACCGTATAGCTTAATTTTTCTTCACTAACATGGTCGTGGGTATATTGATTTTCTTTTATTAAATAAATCCTAAAATTTTCTCCCATAATTTCACATCCAAGCTCTGGAAATTTTTCTAAAATATCCAAAACTGCCATTTTCGCAGAATCACTAAGCAATTCACGATGTAAAAATCTATTCTTATTAAAATCCCATATAACACCACCATTATAAGTAATCGCTGGTGCATTTAAAGAAATCTTTCTAATTACAGGAGATATAGCTGCAACACTTCTACCAGTTGCTAAAGTAAATCTTCCACCGTGTCTTTGAAATTTTTCAATCATGTCTATATTGAATTGCGGGATACCTTCTTTTGTCAATAAAGTATTATCTAAATCACTAATTACTAAAATATCTTTTATATCTTTTGTCATTTCTTACCTTACTTTTTTATAAAATTTTTCAAATTCATAACACCATGGTGCTGAAAACTCCATATATTCATTGGTTCTTGGATGAATAAATCCTAAAACTTTTGCATGCAATGCTTGACCTTTAAGCTCTGTTAAAACGTTTTTTGGTCCGTAAACTGCATCTCCTGCTAAAGGATGGTTAATAAAGGCTAAATGCACCCTTATTTGATGAGTTCTACCTGTTTTAAGCTTTGCTTCTATAAGTGTAAAGCTATTAAGCTTTTCAAGCACTTTGTATGCTGTATATGCAGGTTTTGAGTTTATATTAGTTACACAAAACTTTTTTCTATCATTTTTATGTCTTCCAATTGGTTGTTCGATAACCCCATCATCTGTTTTAACATTTCCATAAACGATAGCATTATAAACTCTATTTATTGTATGCTCTTTAAATTGTTTTGCTAAATGCTCGTGAGCAAAATCATTTTTGGCAACAATTAAAAGCCCCGATGTATCTTTATCTATTCTATGAACTATTCCTGGTCTTTTTGTGCCATTAATGCCTGAAAGAGAGTCTTTGCAATGAAACATTAGAGCATTCACTAATGTATCCGTGTAATTTCCATTAGCTGGATGAACAACCATTCCTTTTGGTTTATTCACAACTAATAAATCTTTATCTTCATAAAAAATTTCAAGTGGAATATCTTGCGCTATAATATCTAAATCATCTGGCTCTGGTATTATCACTTCTATTTCATCATCCAAACGCAATTTATAGCTTTTATTTTGCACTTTTCCATTTATTTTGATATTTTCATCTTCAATCAATTTATGAACAAAATTTCTTGATAAATCTAAATTACTTGCAATAAATGCATCTAATCTTTTTGAAATATCCTCTGGTAAAACATTTAATATTATTGTTTCTATCATTTATTCTCGCCTTTTTTCTTTATAATTTCATCGTAAAAAGTGTATACAAATCCTAAAAACACAGCGATACACACAAATGAATCTGCAACATTAAATATTGCAAAATCCATAAATAATACTTCAAAATAGTCTACTACATACCCTAATCTAACCCTGTCTATTAAATTGCCAATTCCGCCTCCAATAGCTAAAGCTATTAGCCATTGCTGCACTTTATCAACCTCTTTAGATTTTGTCATAAGATAAAATAAAAAAACAAGACCAATTGATGTTGCAATAATTAAAAAGTTTGTATTGTTACTAAGGATGCTAAATGCCGCCCCTGTATTTTCTGAATATCTTAAACCTAATATATTAGGAATAACACTCAAAGTTGTGCCATCAATTAAATACTCTACAGCTAAAATTTTGCTATACTGATCAATAGCAACTAATGCTATTATAAATATAATTTTAAAAATCAAATCTTTGCTCCTAATTTCATACATATAAATTTAAGAAGATTAACAAATTTGCTAATCTTCTTAGTATTTTTATCCTTCAAAAACTTCTGAAATTTTTGGCATTTCGTCTGTTTGAGTTTGAACTTCTTCTTCATTCACATCTGTTTCTTCTTGCACTGTTTCATTAACTTTTTCTTCTCTTGGAAGTGTGCTTAAAGATTCAATATGAGTTTTATATAAAGCTAGAATTGTATCTCTAAATTCGCTAACTTCATGCTTTAATCTTTTATTAGTTGATTCATATAGATTATGTTCTTCATGAGCATCAGCTAAAATTGAATTTTTCTTAATTTGCGCTTCTTTTAGTATTAAATCAGCTTTTTGGTGTGCTTCTGCAATAATGCTTTCTCCTAATTTTTGAGCAGCTATAAGAGTTTTTTTAATATTTTCTTCTTCATCTTTTAAAGTTTCAACTTTTTCTGCTAAAGTGAATAATTGATCCTCTAATTCTCTTTTTTCTGCTTCTATTGATTCAATATTGCTAGCTACTTTATCTAAAAAAGCTTCAACGTCTTCCGGGCGATACCCTCTCATCACTTTTTCAAATTCAATACGGCGAATGTCTTCTGGTGTAAACATATAAATTATCTCCTTCTAATACTTTTTAATCTCTATAAAAATTCTATCTTTTTTGCTTTTTTTATTTTCAGTTAGAGTTTTATACTTACCATGCTTTTTTATGCTTATAATATCATTATCATACATTTTA
>CAZVOQ010000085.1:0-2711 GCA_964628475.1 uncultured Oscillospiraceae bacterium
CTTCTGATGATTTTGATATTGCTTTTTCTTTATTCACTTCAAGCGAAAATGATCCATTTTCAACTATATCTGAATTTGCATTTTACAATGAAAGTTTTGAAAATCTTGATAACACTACTAATATTGATATAATGATTAAAAATATAACTTCTGCTCAAGATGATATTATTAATCAATCTTTAATCACTCCAATAGGATATGAATACACTTATTTTTATCATAAAGATTATTTTGATAATATATATGTTAATCCATTTGGCTACACTGTTAATTTAAAATATGCATCAGCTAATTAAACTTAAAGACTTATATATTTTCTATAAGTCTTTTTCTATTTAGATAAATTTCTAAATAGTTATTGACAATTTTAATAGTATATGCTATATTGAATTTAGATAAACATCTAAATAGATAAGGAGGCACTAAATGGGATTTCAAGAAACACTTAAATCATTGTCTGATCCAATAACAAGAGATATTTTATTATTAATAAAAGATAAAAAAGTATCGGCTGGCGAAATTACTGGAAGTTTTAATCTCACTGGTGCAACTATATCTCATCATTTAAAAACATTAAAAAATGCAGAACTTATATTTGAAGAAAAGCAGAAAAATTTTATATATTATCAATTAAACACAAGTGTTTTTGAGGAAGTTTTGCTTTGGATAACCGAAATCACAAAAGGAGATAATAATGAAAAAAACAGTTAAACTTGAAACTATATTAAGCATTAGTTTATGCTTTACTCCATTTATTTTAGGAATGTATTTATGGAGCGATTTACCCGATTTAGTAATATCAAATTTTGGATATAATGGCAGTGCAAATAGTTATTCTAGCAAATTTTTTATGGTTGTAATTCTTCCTAGCTTATTAATTTTATTAAACTTATTTTTACTAAATAAAATGAAAAAAGAAATAAAATCTGTCCCACCTATAACAATTTGGCTAATTCCAGTTTTAGTAAACATTATATTTCCTTTATCTTATTTCTCATCTATAAATTCTGATTTTCACGTTGAGCAACTTATATTTATTTTTATATCACTGCTCTATATTATAATCGGTAATTATCTTCCAAAATGTAGACATAATTATTATGTTGGAATTCGTATCCCAACAACATTAAAGAGCGAAGATAATTGGAATTATACGCATAGAAAATCTGGCCCAATTTTTGTTATAAGTGGGTTTATGGGTTTAATATTTGGTTTTTTAGAGTTGTACACACTTGTAGGAATATCAACAATTTCAGCACTTATTATATCAATCTCTTTTTCAATTATATATTGGAAAAAACACAAAATATAGCATGAAAGGATTAAAATTATGATAAAAAAAATATTTTTAAGTTTATTATTGTTGTTTGCCGTTTTATTAGCTGGGTGCTCTTCAAAAAATCAAGAAGAAATTTCCAAAACCACTCAAGTTAGCGAAGACACTCAATCGGAATTAACAGAAATTTCAGCAAAATTACGCGATGATGCTATCACTTTTGAATTTGATTATTTATATGAAATAGCCTCTGACACTTTTAAAAGTGCAATAACTAAAGAAACTCTATCTTCAGCTTTAAAAGAAAGCCTTGTGACTTCTGGAGAATTTATTTCATTAGAAAAAACAGAAGTAACCGCAAATGGGGACTATACTGCTGTTGTTGAATATTTAAGATATGAAAACACTGGCGTTTTATTTATATTCACTTTTAATAAGGATAATCATCAAATAGAAGGATTTAATATAAATTATTATCAACTAGAAGAAAATATTATCACTCTACCTGAAAATCTTGTAGAAAAAGATTTAAATGTTGTAACTGGTGAATACTCTCTTCCAGCTATACTTACACAAAACAGTGAAACTGAAACCAAAAGTGTTGTGCTATTAATTCATGGCTCTGGACCAAATGATATGGATGAAACTATTTTGGGAACTAGTATTTTTAAAGATATTGCTTATAATCTTCCTTTAATGGGAGTTGATGTTTTCAGATATGATAAAAGAACTAATGTTTATAGTGAAAATTTATCTCCTAATGGTGATGAGTATTTCACTGTTCACGATGAAGTTATTCAAGATGCTTTATCAGCGGCGAAAATTTTAAAAGAAGAAGGATACGAAAATGTTTATCTAGCTGGGCATAGCCTAGGAGCTATTTTAGGCCCTAGAATTATAGCTGAGCAGCCTGAACTATTTACTGGGTTTATTTCACTAGCTGGTAGCCCTAATACACTTAGTGATATTATTATTAATCAAAACGATATGGCTATTAAAAATTTATCTGGCGAGCAAAAAGAAATCGGTTTAGAACTTTTAAATGTTGAAATAGAAAAACTTAATAATTTAGATAATTTTAGCGAAGAAGAATTATTACAAACAACTATATTCGGATTTTCTGCATATTATATAAAAGAGGCGAATTCTTATGACACTTTAACTATTGCTAAAAACTTAGATATACCAATGCTATTTTTACAAGGTAGTGAAGATTTTCAAGTAACTGTTGATTTTGATTATAACGCTTGGAAAACAGGGCTAAATGGATATGATAATGCAGAATTTATATTATATGATGGTTTAACTCACTTATTTACAAAATCTCCTGATAATGCAAGCTACACTGTTAATGATTATGCAATACAAGCTAATATCCAAACAGAAGTTTTAGAAGATATAGCAAAATTTATAAGTGAAACTCAAAAATAAATAT